>JAQGMU010000605.1 GCA_028292195.1 Ramlibacter sp.
GCGAAGAGCGTGACGGTCGAATGAGGGTGAGCGGCGGCCTCGAGACGTCCGGGAAATTGGCGAAGTTCGCCGCTGGTTGCCGGCGCTCAGCGCCGTCCGCCACCGCCGCCATGACCGCCGCCACCGCCGCCGCCGCGTCCGCCACCTCCCCCTGAACCACCGGCCCCGGAAGGGCGGCCCTGGCCATTGCCCCCATGCCAGTGCTGGCCCCCGTGGTGGTACCCGCCGCCGCCCCACCGGTAACCCAGGCCCACGCCCAAACCGAAGGCCAAGGGGTAGTTGGGGTAGTAGTAAGGCTCGTCGTAGTACGGATACGGATAGGCGTACGTGTAGGGATAGGCCGCGTAACCCGGGTAGGCGTAGCCGTAGGCGATCCCGGTGTTCGCCACGGCCGTGCCGTTCGCCGGGTCGGCCTGTGGGTAGTAGGCGTACGGGACGTAGTAAGGCGCGCGGTACGCGTACGGGTTGTAGGCGACGCAACCGGCCAGGCCGGCTGCCGCCACGATTGCCAGAACTGCTTTCATGCTGGCTCCCTGCCAAACATCCGGTTCAGCTGTGAATCCACTTTATACAGGGTCCCGCCCCGGCTCGCCTGCACGGCAATCGGCTGGCGCCATGGCAGCCGACACGCTGCCAGGTGCTCAGTCCGGCTTGACTCCAGCCTGCTGCACGATCACCGACCACCGCTGGATGTCCGCTGCCAGGAACCTGCGCAGGTCTTCGCCGCTGCCCAGCCAGGGAACGGACGCCGCGGATGCGAGTCTGGCGGCGAATTCCGGCGTAGCGGCGGCCTTGGCTATGGCATCGTTCAGCTTTGCCACCACGTCGGGCGGCGTGCCGACCGGCGCGAAGAACCCCATCCACACCCGGGCCTCGAAACCCGGAATGCCCTGTTCGATGAGGGTGGGGACTTCGGGCATCGCCGGGTCGCGCGCCGTGCTCGTCACGGCGATCACGCGCACCTTGCCCGCGCGCGCCTGCGGCAACAAGGAGCCGCCCGCATCGAACGCGAACGGAATCTGGCCGCCGATCACATCCTGCAGCACCATGGGAGAACCGCGGTAAGGCACGTGCGTCATCTCCATGCCCGTCGCCTTCTTCAGCATCTCCATGGACAGGTGCTGCGTCGTGCCGGTGCCGCCTGAACCGTAGGAGACCTTGCCGCCGCGCTCCTTCACCCAGCTGACCATCTCCTTGACGTTCTTCACCGGCACGTCGTTGTTGCAGTAAAGGAACAGCGAGCCGCGCAGCACGGGCGCAATGGGCACGAAGTCCTTCAGCGGATCGTAGGTGAGCTTCTCCTTGTAGACCGACGGATTGATCGACATGGGACCGCCGGTGGACACCAGCAGCGTGTAGCCGTCGGGCGCGGCCGCTTTCGCGGCGCTGCCGACGATCATTCCGTGCGCGCCCGGCTTGTTCTCGATGATGAGGGGCTGGCCGAGCACCCGAGCCATGGCGTCGGCCAGGCCGCGCGTCCATCCGTCCGCGGTGTCGCCGGGCGGCGTGCCGATCAGGACCTTGATCGGGCGGTTCGGATACGCCGTGTCGGCGCGCGCCATGGCGGGCACCAGGCTGGCCGCGGCGGCCGCGACGCCGTGGCGGAGGAAGGTGCGACGGGTGTCGTTCTGCATGCTGGTCTCCAGTCTGTTCATCACAGTTGCACGTCGAGCAGCCGCACGTACTGCTGCCCGCCATGCATGTCGCGTTCACACACGCCGCCCTGCGGCCGCGCGCGCGGATAGGAAATCTTCACCACCAGCAGGTCGGCGATGGCGAAGTGCTTGACGAGCGACGGCTGCACGCCATACAGCGCCGCTATCGATGCGGCCTGCAATGCCGGCGCGCCCGCATGGCGTTCGAAGGTCGCGCGGTCGGGAAACCACAGGTCGAGCGTGATCCAGAACGGGCCGGCGTTCTTGGAGCGCACGTGGCTGCACACGTCGTTGACCTTAGGCATGGGCGGCCTCCCTTGCATTCACGAACACGGTGCGAACGAGCTCCATGGGGCTGTCCACGTGCACGACGTGATTGAGCTTGAACTCGTACACGCGCCCGCGTTCCACCTCCGCCGGCGAGAACGGGAATGCGTAGCTCGGCAGCTCCTGCCCCGGATCGAGCGGCAGGTGGAAGAACCAGGGGTTGCAGGTCTTGGCGATCTGCGTCGCGGTTTCCTGGCTTTCGGCGGTCGCGACGAACAGCAGGCCGATCTCGCGCGGCGGCGCGGCGCCAGCTTCGGCGGCGAGGCCGCTCACGGCATTCCACCCGTAGGCGCGCAGCGAGATGTCGAAGGCGCCGGCGCGCGGCCCCATCGTCTCGCGCACGCGCGCCGTCAGCACTTCCTGCATGTGGGCGATGAAGCGGTCGATCTCCGCGAGCACCGCGCGGTCCTGGATGCCCACCAGCATCAGGGTCTGGTAGCCGCCGCCGCTCGCCCCTTCGAGCTTCATCGTGTAGGGCTGCGGCAGGAACTTCGAGCCCGTGACGCGCACGCTGCGGTCGTCGAGGGCCGCGTAGCGCGCCGCCGTCACGTCGAGGATGCCGCCCGGCTCGTGCACCAGGAAGGGGTCGCTGTTCTCGTACAGCATGTGCGAGTAGACGGTGTCGACCGTGCAGCTGTTGTGCTCGCCGAGCGGCTCCACGACGAAGTCGTCGCGGCTCACGCGGATCATCACCCCGCCCTCGCGCGGGTGCGTGGTGCACAGCGATCCGCACTCGGCGATCTTGCCGGCATGCCACGCGGCGCCGGCCCCGGCCCCGCGCAGCAGCGGGACCGCCGCAAGCACGGCCGTGTCGGTGGTCCGTCCCCCGAGCACGATGTCGGCGCCTGCCTCCACCGCGGCCATGTAAGGCTCCGGTCCCATCAACGCGACGATGTGGTCGCACTCGCGAAACAGTCGCGGATCGCTGTCCGTCATCGGCGACAGCGGCGTGACGCGGCCGGCCTGCGCCTTCGCGGCCATGGCCTCGGGCGCCTGTTCGCAATAGAGCAGGGCGATGCGCGGCGCCAGCCCGTGTTCGCGGGCGATTTCGAGCGCGACGTCACGGGTCCATTCGAGCGCGTCGTTGCTGCCCGAGGTGCCGCACGACCCGATGAGGAGCGGTATGCCAGCCTGCGCCTGGGCGCGCATGAGGATGGACAGGTCGTGCTTCACGGCGTCGCGCGAATACTTCGCGCGGCCGGTCGCCAGGTAGGCGGGGCCGCTGTCCGTGGAGCCGGCATCGCAGGCGATGGCGTGCGCCTCGGCCAGCCGCGCGAACACGTCGCGCTCCTTGACGCCGATGCCGAGGGCCCCGCAGGGGACGAGGATGTTGACGATGCCGGGGGAGGGTGGGGACATGGCAGACCAGGTGGTAAACAATACGGCCGATTGTAGACAAACAAGGAAAGTCGTCAACCGCATGCTAAAATTCGTCCATGACGAGCACCGAAGCCGCCGCCCCCGCGCGCGTGATGATCGACGACACCGTCGCGCGGCTGGAGGAGCTGATCATGCGCGGCGAGTTGCCGGCGGGCGCGCGCCTGCCCGAGCAGCAGCTGGCCGACACGCTGGGGGTCAGCCGGGGCCCGCTGCGCGAGGCGATCCGCACCCTCGAAGGCCGGCGGCTGGTGGAGCGGACGCCGCACGCGGGCGTGCGCGTCGTGCAGCTGTCGCTTGACGATCTCGAGCAACTCCTCGCCATGCGCGAGGCCCTCGAGGGCATGGCGTGCCGCCAGGCCGCCGAACACATGACGGCGCCCGAAATCCGACGCCTGCGCGACACGGCGACCCGGATCGAGCAGCTGCTCGAGGAAGCGCCGCAGTCCATCTTCGCGAGCCAGGCCGACACCGACTTCCACCGCCAGATCGCGGTCGGCAGCCGCAACAAGTGGATCGAACGCCAGTTGTGCGAGGACCTGTATTCGCTGCTGCGCCTCTACCGCCTGCACGCGGTGCGCCGGCCCGGGGGCAGCGCGCGCGTCACCGCCAAGGAGCACCACGCCATCATCGACCGCATCCACGCGCGCGACGCGGAGGGCGCGGAGCAGGCGATGCGCGAGCATGTGCGGCACAGCCGGGACCGGCTGCTGGCGCAGGTCCGGGCGCAGGGCTAGGAGCCCAGGCACCCGGGATGCCGGTGGTGCGTCGTGGGCCGCGCCACGCGCTCACGGGCTTCGACCGTCGGGCTCAGGGGATCGGCGTGAAGTGCAGCTCCGCGAGCGGCACCACTTTCTCTTCCCGCACCATCTTGTATTCCGTATTGGGGCCCAGCCACTTGTTCCACAGGCGGTCGATTTCGCCCGCCTTGTCCAGGGCCAGCAGCGCTTCGTTGACTTTCGTCAGCAGCACGGGCTCGTCCTTCTTCATCCCGACGCCGATCGGCTGCAGCACCATGGGTTCCTGGATCATCTTCAGCTCCACCGCCCCAGGGGTCTTCGACTGGTTCACCAGCTTGGTGATGGTCATGGTGTTGGCGACCATGCCGACCGACTTGTTCTGCTGCACTGCCATGTAGGCCGAGCCGGTGTCCTGGAAAGTGACCGGCTCCGAGCCATTCAGCTTGATCGACAGCTCCGAGGTGGAGCCCTTGGTGGAGCTGAGCCGCTTGCCCTTGAAGTCCGCCTTCTTGGTGCCCGGGTCGGACGCTTTCACCGCCAGCATTTCCTTGGCGAGGTAGTAGGGGTGGCTGAACTGGATCTGTTCCGCGCGGCTGAGCGTGTACGCCAGGTTCGCGACGGTCACGTCGACGCGGCCCATCTTCACTTCCGGCACGCGTGCTTCCACAGACACGGGCGTGACGGCCGCCTTGACGCCGAGCTGCTTCGCCAGCGCATTGCACAGGTCGACGTCGAAGCCGACCATCTCACGCGATTTCGGGTCCGGCGCGGCGAACGGCGGCACGTCGGCGAAAGTGGCGCAGCGCAGTTCCTTGCGCTGCTGGACGTCCTGCCACTGGTCGGCAAGCACCGGAGCCGAAGCCGCGGACAGCAGGCCGGCCAAGACGGCCAGGCGGAGAGGGGTAATACGCATGATGGACTCCAGTTGTGAGGCGAAAGTGGGGGAACTCAATGGGAGCGCAGGTCGGACAGGAAGCGCTGCGCGCGCGGATGTTGCGGCTGGCGAAAGAAGGTTTCGGGGTCGGCGGATTCGAGGATGGAGCCGGCATCCATGAACCAGACCCGGTCGGCCACCTCGCGCGCGAAGCCCATCTCGTGGGTCACGCACATCATGGTCATGCCGTCGTTGGCGAGGCTGCGCATCACCGCCAGCACCTCGCCGACCATTTCGGGGTCGAGCGCGCTGGTCGGCTCGTCGAACAGCATGGCCGGGGGCTCCATCGCCAGCGCCCGGGCGATCGCCACGCGTTGCTGCTGGCCACCGGAGAGCTGCGCCGGATAGCTGGGCGCCTTGGCGGCGAGGCCGACCCGCTCCAGCAACTGCATGGCCTTGTCCTTCGCTTCGTTGCGGCTGACCCCGCGCACGCGGATCGGCGACAGCATCACGTTCTCCAGCGCCGACAGGTGCGGGAACAGGTTGAAGCTCTGGAAGACGAAGCCGACGCGGCTGCGCAGCTGGTTCATCTCCCGGCTGCTCATGGGCGCATGGACATTGCGGCCATCGAACACCAGCTCGCCCGACTTGATTTCCTCCAGCCGGTTCACGGTGCGGATCAGGGTGGACTTGCCCGACCCGGACGGCCCGCAGACGACGACGACCTCGCCCTTCTTCACTTCGGCGGTGACGTCGACCAGCGCGTGGTAGTCGCCGTACCACTTGTTGACGTGGGAGAAGGTGATCATGGCAGGGGCCTCGTCGTAAGGGGGGTCAACTCCGGATCCAGGGCGGGCTCGGACACCGCAGCGGCGGCGGCCGACCGGCCCACGCCGGCGCGCTTGTTCGCAATGCGGCGCTCCAGCATCTGGGCGGCGCGCGTCAGGCTCCAGCAGACGATGTAATAGATCACCGCCAGGATGAAGAACACGTGGAAGGGCTTGGTCAGGATCTGGTTGTTGATCTGGCTGGCCGCGAAGGTCAGCTCCTGGACGTTGATCACGTAGCCGAGCGTGGTCTCCTTGATGGTGGAGACGAACTGGCTGAGCATGCTGGGCAGCATGTTGTAGAGAGCCTGCGGCAGGATCACGTGCCACATCGCGCCCAGGTAGCTGTGGCCCAGGGCCCGCGCCGCTTCCATCTGCCCGCGCGGCAGCGCCTGGATGCCGGCGCGCACCACTTCCGAAAGGAAGGCGCCTTCGTAGATCACGAGCGTGCACACCATGGTGGTGAAGCCGGTGACGTTGCGGCCGATCATCAGTGGCACCAGGAAATAGACCCAGAGGATGATCATCAGCAGCGGCACGCCGCGCGTCACGTAGACCAGGCCGGTGGCCGGCCAGCGCAGGGCCTTCCAGCGGGAGATGCGCGCCAGCGCCAGCAGCACGCTGAGCGGGAAGGCCAGCGCGATGCCCAGCACCGACAGGATCAGCGTGCAGGCCAGGCCACCCAGCGGACCATTGGGATACTGGCCGATCAGCAGCAGCAGCCAGTTGTCCCGCAGGATGGCGAAGAGGTCGGTCATCTACCTTGCCCCCGCCAGCGCGCTGCGCCGCCCCAGCCAGGCGCCGACCGCCATGATCAGGAGCGAGATGGCCAGGTAGACCACGGTGGCGATGAAATAGGACTCGAAGGCGCGGAAGCTGCGGCTTTCCACTTCCTTGACGGCGTGGGTCAGTTCGGCCGCGCCTATGGCCATGGCCAGGCTGCTGTTCTTGAAGAGGGAAACGCTGTGGTTGACGAGCGCCGGCACGGCGTTGCGGAAGGCCTGCGGCATCAGCACGTGACGCATCGCGCCCAGGTAGCTGTGGCCCAGGGCCCGGGCGGCTTCGGTCTGGCCCGGAGGCACGGCCCGCAGCCCCGAACGCAGGTCTTCGCTGAAGTACGCGGCCTGGCACAGGCCGAGCCCGATGATCGCGAACAGGGCCTCGGCCTGGTGCTCGGACAGCCAGGCCTGGGCCGCGTCGGGCAGCAGGCTCGCGATGCCGAAGTACCAGAGCATCAGCTGCACCAGCGTCGGCACGTTGCGGTGGTAGGAAACGTAGGCCTCGACGACGCGCTGCCCGATCCGGCTCGGCGTCAGGCGCACCGTCAGCAGCACCAGGG
>JAQGMU010000008.1 GCA_028292195.1 Ramlibacter sp.
GCGCGGCTCCATCGTCACGATTTCCTCGGTCGACGGCCTCGGCGGCCACGCCGGCCGCAGCCACTACAGCGCCTCCAAGCACGGCGTGGTCGGCCTGACCCGCGCGCTGGCGATCGAATGGGGAAACCGGGGCGTGCGGGTCAACTCCATCGCCCCCGGCGTGGTCGACACGCCGCTGGTGCGGCAGAACCTGCCGGCCGACCACGTGCAGCATGCGATGGTCGACCGCGTGCCTATGGGCCGGCTCGCAACCGCGGAGGAGCAGGCGGGCCCGACGCTGTTCCTGTTGTCGGACGCGGCGGCCTTCGTCAACGGCGCGGTGCTGCCGGTGGACGGCGGCACTTCCAGCGGATTCTTCACGCGCTGGAACGGCGCCGACCTGGGCTCGAAGGCGCTGCTGGAAGCGGGTGTGTACGGGCCGCCGGACGCAGCCTGACACCCAGGCTCGAGACCTGTCGCATGTCGAAAACCCCCGACGCCCGCGATGCCATCGGCGACTTCGCCCCGAAGCTGGTGGAGCTGACCCAGGACGTGCTGTTCGGCGACATCTGGGAGCGCCCCGGCCTGTCGAAACGCGACCGCAGCCTCATCACCTGCGCGGCGCTGGTGGCGACCGGCCGCACCGAGCAGATGTCTTTCCATTTCCCGAGGGCGGTGGAGAACGGCGTCACGGTGGACGAGATCGTCGAGATGATCACCCACCTCGCGTTCTACGCCGGCTGGCCGAGCGCGATGTCGGCCATCATGCGGGCGAAGGAACTGTTCGAGGCAAAGCCGCAATGAGCAGCACCGTCGACGGCGAAGGCGCCGTCGCAGCCGCGCCGCCACGCGCGGAGCAGGCCCTGCAGGAAGTGCTCGCCAGCTGGAACCGCGCCGCCGAATCGTGGGATGTGGAGGCGCTGGCGGCGCTTTACACCGAGGACGCCTTGATGTTCGGCGGGCGGCCGGGCCTGGCGGTCGGCGTGGCCGGCATGCGCGGCTACTTCGGCTCCTACGTCGATGTGCTCGCGTCCGCCCATCTCGCGCTGGTCGACCAGTACCTCGTGGAACTGGCCCCGGAGGTCTACCTCGCGCAGGGCTTCGGGGTCTTCAAGTTCGGGCGGGTGGACGGCGGGCAGACCGGCACGACCATGCGCACGACACTGGTGATCGCCAGGCGCGACGGCCGCTGGAAGATCCGGCAGCACCACTTCTCGTCGATCCCCGACAAGCCGCCCATCGACGGCTAGCGCGTGTGCGGCGCTTCAGCCCCGTGGGTTGGCCAGGAAGAAGCGCAGCATCTCCGCGGTGGCATCCGGACCGGCACGGTCGGTGTAGGAGCCTTCGGGGCTGCCGCCCGACCATGCGTGCGCGCTGCCGTGCACGACCCAGTGTTCCGCCTTGACCTTGCCATTCGCCGCGCGATGCAGCTGGCGGGTATAGGCGCGGCCGCCGGGAGCGCGTTGCCGGTCCACCTCGACGTCCTTGCCGGCAGCGACGCTGGCGGCCACGACGTGCGTGCCATTGATCGGATGCACGGTGCCATCGGCATCGCCATGGAAGACGATGGTGGGCCGGCCCGACGGGGCCGACTTCGCCGCGGCGCCGCCGCTGCGCATGGCAGCCAGGGCCGAGGGCAGGTCGACGGCGGAGCCCGCGGCCAGGCCGGAGTGCACGCCGACCGCCGCGAACAGTTCGGGATAAGCCTCGCCCAGGATGGCCGCCATCGCGCCGCCGGCCGAGAGCCCCGCCACGTAGACCCGTGCCGGGTCCACGCGATGGCGGGTCATCACTTCCTTCGTCATGCCGGCCAGCAGCGCGGGCTCGCCGCGCCCGCGTGCCTGGTGGCTGTGCTTGAACCAGTTCCAGCAGCCCTGCGGGTTGGCCTGCCGCGACTGGGCGGGGTAGAGCACGTAGCAGCCGCGTGCGCGTGCGGCTTCGTTCATGCGGGTGCCGGCGGCGAAATCGTCGGGGTCCTGGGTGCAGCCGTGCAGCATCACGATCAGTGGCAGCGGCCGCTTGCCGGCGTTCGGCGGGATGTAGAGCTTGTATTCGCGGGCGTTGGTGCCGCTGCCCCAGCGGGCGGCGATGAACTCGCCTTCGCTCGAGTCCTTGTCCGCGGACTGGGATGGCAGTTCACGCGCCGCCACGTCGATCACGAGCTTGCCCGGCAGGGCCGGGTAACCAGCTGCGGGCGAACCTTCCGGGAACGCGTCTCCGAGCGCGGCGCCGCCCAGCGCGGCCTGGATGGCGGCGGTGGCGCCGCGCAGATCGCCTGCACTGGTGAGGCGGGTTGCGTCCTGCATCAGGCGCTGGAAATCGGGGTTCATGGGTACTTCCTTGGTGTGTGTTCTTAGCGGATGCGCGTGCTGAGGGCGGCCTTCACGGCCGGACTCGCGTGCAGCGCACCCAATACGGTGAGCGATTCGATGGTGGCCATGGCCAGGTCCGGAGTGACCGCCGGATCGATGGTGGCCAGCCCCAGCACCCGGATATCGAGCTTGCGGCCGGCGGCCCGCAGTGCTTCCAGGTCGGCCTTGCTGAAGTGCTGGATGCCGAGCGAGAGCGTCTTGCGGGCCACGGCCTGCCGCACGGCTTCCCCGTGGGTGGACAGCTGGTTGCGGATGGCGGTGCGGATCAGGTCGGTGCGGTTCGCATAGAAGCCTTCCTGCACCAGGAGGTCGATCTGGCCCAGGTCGACACAGCCGAGGTTGATCGTGATCTTTTCGTCGACCGGTTTGATCGCCGTTCCGAACGATTTGGTGCTCGCCTTGGGCATAGACACCATCCTACCACCATCCAAGTGGATGGTATCTTTCTTTTTTCGCGCGAAGCGGGTTGGGAAGGCCGACGGCCGGGGTGAGTCGTTCTCCGGTCCGTCGCGGGCGACCGCATGAGGACGCCGAGATGGTTTCGTCAGCGCCGAAGTTGGCGCGCAGCCTCTGGGGCGACCGCGAATAGAACCTGCGCCCGACCCACTCCGGCCGCCGGCCTCCCGCCCACACGGCCGCGATAAGCACCTTTGCAGCCACGAAGCCGGAGGAAACGAACGCGTCCTACGAGCCCGACGGGAAGT
>JAQGMU010000059.1 GCA_028292195.1 Ramlibacter sp.
CTGCGCGCGCAGGCCGGGGAACCGGCGCAACCACTGCTGCGCCTGCGCCAGGTCGCTGGCCGTGAGCGCGATGGTGCCGCTGCCGCGGGTCTCAGCCAGCGTGCCACTGGCCTCGCCTTGCAGCCCCGGCGCACGCAGGTGCAGCCGGCCCTCGCCCGAGCGCGCGGCCGGTTGCAGCGTCAGCTCGCCTTCCAGCAGGGCGTCGCTGGCGCGCACGCGCAGCGGCGACAGAGTCAGGGCAGCGCCGTTCCAGCGGCCCCTGGCGATGGCCTCACGCAACTCCAGTGCGCCGAGGGTCGCCTGCAGCGCCGCGTCCTGCCCGGGCGCGGGCTTGCGTGCCCGGGCCGCTCCACTGGCCTGCAACGCGACGTCGAAGTCGATGGCAGTGCCGCGGCCGGCCAGCTTCACCGGGCCGGTCAAGGGCAGCGACGCCAGGCTCGTGTGCAGCCCGGACGGATCGACCTGGTCCACCCGGCCCTCGAAGCGCCAGCCCTCCCCTTCCCAGGCGCCGTTGCCTTCGACGCTGCCGCCGGCCAGTTGCGCGCGCAACTGCTTCACCAGCGCCGTGCCGCCGCGCCATTCACCCTCGCCCTGCGCGCTGGCCACCGGCAGGCGGTGCGCGTCCCAGGGGCCGGCCAGGCCGTTGCCGACGTCGGCCCGCAGGCGCCAGGCGGCGGGTCCCGCGGGGGCCACCTCGACGTGCCCGGACAGCAGCGTGCGCGGCGCGGCCGGCCACAGCTGCGCCAGGTCGAGCCGGCGGAAATCGGCCGCGCCCCGCGGCAGGGGCATCGCTTCGAAGGGCGTGATGCGCGCGGTGGCGGTGGCGCTCGGCAGGTCGGCCGCCACGGTACCCTGCTGCGGCACGCGCAGTTGTGCGCGGGCGTCGAGTGCGGCCAGCGGTCCCTGGACCCGTGCCTCGAATTGCAGCGGCACGGCCGCCTTCGCACCCGGAACGGCGCTGGCGAACCGGCCCGCGAGCTCGGCATCGAGCGCCATCGCCCCCAGCGCCTGCAAGGTCGCGCGGCCTTGATACGAGCCCCCGGCCAGTTGCAGGGACTTCAACTCCAGCCGGTGCGTGAGGCCGTCGAAGGCATAGCGGCCGGCCAGGCCGCTTGCCTCCACGCCGGCGCGGCCCAGGTAGGCCAGCTTCGCCACCGCGACCTCGTCGACCGTCACCCGCCACGGCAGCGCCAGGGTGGCCGGCGGCCGCAAGGGCTCGTCGTTCAGCGCGCGCTTGTCGATCACGCGGACGCTGCCCACCTTCACCTGGTCCAGCCGCAGCGTGCGTCCCAGCAGGGCCAGCGGCTGCCATTCCAGCGTGATGTCCTCGGCCTCCAGCCGCAGGCCGTCGCGCTCCCAGGCGATGCGGTCCAGGTGCCAGCCGGACCGCAGCGAGCCGCGCACGCCTTCGCTTTCCAGCGGCTGGCCGGCAGCGGCGCGGCGCAGCGTCCATTCGAGCGAGCCCTCCTGCCCCGCCCACCACCACAGGCCCGCGGCCGCCACGACCAGGAGCAGGACGAGCCCCAGCAAGCCCCAGCCCAGCCAGCGGGCGCCGCGTCGTGCCCAGTGCCTGTTCAAAACACGAACCCCGCCGTGATGTGCAGGCGCAGCTTGCGCGTGTGCAAGCCGTAGGCCACCGCGGCGTCGATGGGCCCCACTGCGCTGCGCCAGCGCACGCCGGTGCCCAGGCCGGCGCGCGGCCGCAGCTCGTTCACGTGGTCGGCCACGGCCCCGGCGTCAACGAACAGCGTGTGCTCGAAGCTGGTCGGGCGGCCGTTCCAGCGGATCGGCCGCTGCCATTCGACGCTGGCTACCGACAGCAGCCGGCCCGGACCGACCACGCCGCCGGCCAGGGGCACGCCGATGTCCAGGTACTTGTAGCCGCGCACCGTGGTGTCGCCGCCGGTGCGGAACAACTGGGTCGAAGGCAGCAATGCGTCCGCCGGGGCGATCACTGCGCCGAGTTCGCCGCGCAGCTGCAGGCGGCCACTGGACAGCGGCCGCAGCCAGAGGCCGCGCACCAGCGTGCGCTGGAACAGCTTGCTGTTGCCGCCCAGCGTGATGCCGCCGCCCAGCTCGAAGCCGACGCCGTAGCCGGTGGTGGGATACGGCATGTCCCTGAAATAGCGGCCGGTCCAGACGTAGTTGACGCTGACGGCCGAGCCCGCGCCGGTGTCCGCCGCGGTCAGCACCACGTTGCGCGGGTTCTGCACCGTGGACACCTCGTACTGCACGTACACGTTGCGGTCGATGTGGTCGCCGGCCTGGAAGCGGCCGGTGCGCAGCCGCTGGCTGTGCGTGACCAGGCGGTCGTCGTCCAGCTTCTCGGCGCGCGCCAGCACCGACCAGCGCCAGCCGGCCGTGTCGGGAATGGACATCCACTCGCTCTGGGCGTACGGGTTCCGGGTTTCCGCCTGCAGCTTGGTGATGGCCCGCCAGCCGATGCCGGGCACCCGGTTGTGCGTGTGTTCGACCGAGGCGCGCGGGCCGCCGTCGGTGGTGAAGCCCAGGCCCAGCACCACCTTCTGCAGCGGCGCCTCGCGCAGCGTCACCTGCACCGGCGCCGCCGCCGGGTCGGCCTGCGGGTCGACGAACAGGAAGGCCGAATCGAAGTAGCCGCTGCCGGCCAGCCGCAGCTGGGCCTGCACCAGCTTGTCCTGGTCGTAGATCATCCCGGGCGGCAGCCGCGCCAGCCGCGGCACCAGCACCGGGTCGTAGCGCTCCACGCCGGTGACGCGCAGTTCGCCCAGGTGGAAAACGGCGCCCGAAGCCAGCTTCAGGCCCAGGCTCGCCTGGTGGCTGGCGGCATCGACGTCGGCCAGGCTGTAGCTGATGCTCCCGGCCGGGTAGCGCCGCGCCAGCAGCTGGCGCAGGGCGCTGCCCTTGGCCGTGTCCCACCCGGCTTGCGTGAAGCCCCGGCCCACCGGCAGCTCCCAGCCTGAGCGTATGCCCTCGCGCTGCGCCACCGCATCGGCGTCGGTGCTGGTGGCGATGTCGCCCTCGAATTCGATCTTCACCGCGCCGACGGTGGTGGCCGGACCCGGCTCCACCGCCACCACCAGCCTGGGCCGCGGCGGGCCGGCTTCGCGGGTGATGCGCACGTCGGGCGAGAAATAGCCCTGGGTGGCCAGCAGTTCGCGGGCGTCCTTGTCCGCCAGCAGCACCAGCCGGGCGATCTCGGCGTCGTCGAGGTCGCTCACCTGCTGGTAGCGGCGCAGTTCCAGGTGGCGCTCCAGCAGCTCGCGCAGCGCGTCGGGTGCGCGCACGACGAGGTCGAAGGCCGGTTGCGATGGAGATTGGGCCCGGGCGGCGGGCGCGAGCAGCCAGAGCGCGGCCAGCGCCGCGGCAGCCAGGAGCTTGCGGATCATGAAGGCTGGACTATGGACGCGGCGGCGCCTGTGCGGCGTAGGCCAAATCCGACTCATGCGGATGATCCCGCGGCTCGCCATAATCGACGTATGAGATTCCTCCACACCATGCTGCGCGTCGGCGACCTGCAGCGCGCCATCGATTTCTACACCAAGTTGCTGGGCATGAAGCTGCTGCGCACGACCGAGCGGCCGGAGCAGAAGTACTCACTGGCCTTCGTCGGCTACGGTACCAACCCCGAGCACGCGGAGCTGGAGCTTACCTACAACCACGGGGTGGGCAGTTACGAGCTGGGCAGCGCCTATGGCCACATCGCCATCGGCGTGGCCGACGTCTACGCCACCTGCGACAGGATACGCGCGGGTGGCGGCAACATCACGCGCGAGCCGGGCCCGGTCAAGGGCGGCGACACCTTGATCGCCTTCGTCACCGACCCCGACGGCTACAAGATCGAACTGATCCAGCGCGCCACCGAGTCGGTGTAGGCCCCCGGCAGCCCGAGCTGCCGGTCGATCTCGGAGTGGCTGGCGGGCTCGGCCCGGACGCTCACCTGGTGGCCCCAGGCCGTGGCCTTGCGCGCCAGGGCCTCGGCCTGCGGGCACGAACGGCCGCGCAGGCTGGAGCAGACCAGCAGCAGCGGCGGCGGCGCTGGCTGGCGCTGCAGCACATGCAGCGGCGACACGCTGTCCCAGAACGCCGGGTCGCGGCCGAAAGCGCGGTCGAACAGCGGCGCGTGCCGCGCGCGCATCAGCTCCGGCACGTCGAGCGCCGCGCCGTCCAGGTTGACGGTGCCGCGCCAGGGCTTCGCGCCCTGCGCATACGCCAGCCGGGGAGCCGCGTTCAGCAGCGACACGAGATGGCCGCCGGACGAATGGCCCATGAGCACCACCCGCTGGCCGTCGGCGCCCCAGGAGGCCGCCTTCTGCTGCACCAATGCCAGCGCCCTGGCCACGTCCAGTGCCTGCTCCATCGGGTCGGCCGCCGGCAGCAGCGGGTAGTTGACGGAAACCACGACGTAACCCCGCGCGCCCCAGTAGGCCACCTTGGGCCGGATCATGGCGGCCGAAGCCTTGTCGCCGAACGCCCAGGCCCCGCCGTGCACCATCAACAGCACCGGGCCGGCGGGATGCAGCGGCACATAGGCGTCGATGTGCTCCAGCGGTTCGCCGCCGTAGGCGAGATCGCGCACGGCCTGCACCGGCGTGGACACCGGCAGCGACTCGGGAGCGGCCCGCACCGCTGCCGCCGCCAGCAAGGAAAGCGCCAGCAGCAGGCGCGCTGCCGCAGTCATGCACGCGGCCGGCGAGGCCGCCCTCATGCCCGGGGCAGGCGCGCCGCCTCCGCGGCCAGCTGCGTGATGCGGGCCCAGTCGCCCTGCGCCATCGCGTCGGCCGGCGTCAGCCACGAACCGCCGACGCAAGCCACGTTGGGCAGCGCCAGGAATTCCGCCGCATTGCCCGGCGTGACGCCGCCGGTGGGGCAGAACTTCACGTCGCCAAACGGGCCGTGCCAGGCCTTGAGCATGGCCGGGCCGCCGGCCTGCATGGCCGGGAAGAACTTCAGCTCGCCGTAGCCGTCTTCCTGCGCCGCCAGGATCTCGCTGCCGGTCGCCACGCCGGGCAGCAGCGCCAGCGCGAGTTCGTGGCAAGCCTTGCCGATCGCGTGGGTGTATCCAGGACTCACGGCAAAGCGCGCGCCCGCCATCGCGGCGGCCTGGACGTCCGCCGGACTGCGCACGGTGCCGGCGCCGACCACGGCCTGCGGCACTTCCCTGGCGATCTTCTCGATGCACGCGAGCGCCACCTTGGTCCGCAGCGTGACCTCCAGCATGCGGATGCCGCCGGCCACCAGGGCGCGCGCCAGCGGCACCGCCTGGGCGACGTCGTGCAGCACGATCACCGGGATCACCGGCGCGTCCTGCATCACTTCCAGGGCCGTGGGCTTTTCCCCGGCCCCCAGGTTCACAGCCATGTGCAGGCTCCTTGTTCCGCGGCGAGCGCATTGTGGCGCATGCCGGCGAACAGCTCGCGGCCGATGCCGTGGCCGTTGGCCTCGGCCTGCGCAGTCGGCATCTTCAGGGTTTCGCGCGCCTCCCATTCCTGCGCATCCACCAGCGCTTCCAGGGTGCCGGCCACGCCATCGAGCCGCACCACGTCGCCGTCGCGCAGCTTGGCCAGCGGCCCGCCGGACGCCGCTTCCGGCGAGACGTGGATCGCCGCCGGCACCTTGCCGGAAGCGCCGCTCATGCGGCCGTCGGTCACCAGCGCCACCCTGAAGCCCCGGCCCTGCAGCACCGCCAGCGGCGGCGTCAGCTTGTGCAGCTCCGGCATGCCGTTGGCGCGCGGGCCCTGCCAGCGCACCACGCAGACCATGTCGCGCTCCAGTTCGCCGGCCTTGAAGGCCGCGTGCAGCCCCTCCTGGCTGTCGAAGATGCGGGCCGGCGCCTCGATCACGTGCCGGTCCGCCGGCACCGACGAGACCTTGATGACGCTGCGGCCCAGGTTGCCGGTCAGCAGCTTCAGGCCGCCGCTCTTGCTGAAAGGCCGGCCTGCCGGCCGCACGATGGTTTCGTCTTTCGACGGGCCGATGTCGCTCCACGCCAGGCGCTCGCCGCGGCGGGAAGGAATCCGCGTGTACTCGCGCAGCCCGCCTTCGCGCACCGTCAGCACGTCCTCGTGCATCAGGCCCGCGTCGAGCAGCTCGCGAATCACGTAGCCGGGCCCGCCGGCATCCTGGAACTGGTTGACGTCGGCGGTGCCGTTCGGATAGACCCGCGACAGCAGCGGCACGACATCGGACAGTTGGTCGAAGTCGTTCCAGTCGATCACGATGCCGGCCGAGCGCGCCACCGCCACCCAGTGGATCAGGTGGTTGGTGCTGCCGCCGGTGGCCAGCAGCGCGGCCATCGCGTTGACGATGCAGCGCTCGTCGACGATGCGGCCGATCGGCGCGAAGCGGCGCGCCTTCAGGATGCCGAGCACGGTGCGCACGGCCTCGCGCGTCAGCTCCTCGCGCAGGCTGTCCTGCGGCTGGACGAAGGCGCTGCCCGGCACGTGCAGGCCCATCGCTTCCATCAGCATCTGGTTGCTGTTGGCGGTGCCGTAGAAGGTGCAGGTGCCTTGCGTGTGATAGGCCTGCGTCTCGGCCTCCAGCAGCGCCTCGCGGCCGACCAGGCCCTGTGCCGCCAGCTCGCGCACCTTGGCCTTCTCGGTGTTCGACAGGCCGCTGGGCATCGGGCCACCGGGCACGAACACGGTCGGGAGGTGGCCGAAATGCAGCGCCCCGATCAGCAGGCCAGGCACGATCTTGTCGCAGATGCCCAGCATCAGCGTGGCGTCGAACACGTCGTGGCTCAGGCTCACCGCGGTGGCCAGCGCGATGGTGTCGCGCGAGAACAGGCTCAGCTCCATGCCGGCGGTGCCCTGGGTCACGCCGTCGCACATGGCCGGCACGCCGCCCGCCACCTGCGCGGTGGCGCCGTTCTTGCGGGCTTCGTCCTTGATGATGTCCGGGTAGCGGCCGAAGGGCGCGTGCGCCGACAGCATGTCGTTGTACGAATTGACGATGCCGATGTTGGGCGCGCGCTCGGCGACTACCTTGAACTTGTCGCTGGGCGGGATGCCGGCGAAGGCATGCGCCACGTTGGCGCAGCCCATGCGGTCGGCGCCGCGCTCGCGGGCGGCGGCCTGGTCGATACGGGACAGGTAGGCAGCGCGGGTGGGGGCGCTGCGCTCGCGAATGCGCTGGGTCACAGCGGCCAGCACGGGATGAAGTTTCATGGGAAGTTGGTAACTTTGTTCCGTTGCAATCCTACCCCTCGAAGCGGCTCGCCGGAGCATCGCGGAGTTACGAACCGGTTACCAACCGACGAGGTTGCTAGAGTAGGACTCATGACGGAAGTGCTCAAGCCGCTACGCGACCCGGCGCCCATGCTGGAGCAGGCCCTGCGCGAGTGGGGCGGCGAGGAAGACCTGTGGGTGTTCGGCTACGGCTCGCTCATCTGGCGGCCCGAGTTCGACTTTGCCGAGCAACGGCCGGCGCGCGTGCATGGCTGGCACCGGGCGCTGAAGATGTGGAGCCGCATCAACCGCGGCACCCCCGAGCGGCCGGGCCTGGTGTTCGGCCTGCTCACCGGCGGCTGCTGCCGCGGCATGGTGTTCCGCATCGCCCGGGATCAGGGTGCGCCTACGCTGGCGCGCCTGTGGTCGCGCGAGATGACGCTGGCGGTCTACGACCCGCGCTGGCTGGTGGCCCACACGCCGCAGGGCCCGGTGCGGGCGCTGGCCTTCACGCTGTCGCGCAACAGCCCCAGCCACACCGGGGAGCTGAGCGCCGAGGAGTACCGCGCCATCTTCTCCGAGGCCCAGGGCATCTACGGCACCACGCTCGACTATGCGCACCGCACGCTGGAGGAACTGCGCCGCCACGACATCCGCGACCGCAACCTCGAGAAGCTGCTCAAGCTGATCCAGCACGGCGACGCCTAGAGCGCGCCGGCCGGGGCTACAGTCGGACTCCCGAATCGAAGAGGAGACACGCATGAACCGCCGCAACTACCTGCTTGCCGCCGCGCTCGTCGCTGCGCTGGCGGGATGCGCCACGCCGGCCGGGCCGGTCGCCATCGCCGTCCTGTCGCCCACCACGGGCAACAACACCAGCGGCATGGTGCGCTTCGCCCAGCAGCCGAATGGCAGGGTCCTGGTGTCGGGTGAGATCAGCGGCCTGAAGTCCTACGGCGAGCACGGCTTCCACGTGCACGAGAAGGGCGACTGCTCCAGCGGCGACGGCAACAGCGCTGGTGGCCACTTCAACCCGAACGGGCAGCCCCATGGCCACGAGTCGGGGCCGCACCATGCAGGCGATCTGCAGTCGCTGCGCGCGGACGCGAGCGGCGTGGCGCGCTTCAGTTTCGAGTCCAGCGGCATCAGTGTCGGGCCCGGCGTGGCCGACGTGGTCGGCAGGGGCCTGATCGTGCACCGCGACCCCGACGACTACACCACCCAGCCGACCGGCAACTCCGGGCCGCGGCTGGCCTGCGCGGTGATCGTGCGGGGTTGATTCAGCGCGCCGCGAGCCGGCGTTCCGCCGCGGCCAGGTCGGCCAGCGTGTCGATGTCGGTGACGATGCCGGCGTCGTCGAGGTTCAGCTGCAGCACCTTTCCGCGCTTCACGATGGAGGCGGCGCCTTCCGGACCTTGCAGGGCCTGCAGGGCCGGGCCGTGGATGGCGGAGAAGCCGACGGGATGGCCGCGGACGCCGCGGTACACCGGCAGCACGACGTCATGCGCGGGCAGCGCCTCGGCCACCGCCCACAGCGAGTCAGCTTCGATCAGCGGCAAGTCCCCCGGCAGCACGAGCCAGCCGCCGGCGTCCGGCGTGGCGCGCACGGCCGCCGCAATCGACTCGCCCATGCCGGGGTGGCCGGCGTCCTCGAGATGGAATGGCAGGCCGCTGGCGCGCACCGCGGCCAGCGTGTGTTCGAGCACGGGCCGGCCGGCCAGCAGCGCCTGCAGCTTGGACCCCTGGCCGCCCGATGCGGTGAAGCGCTCGCCCCGCCCGGAGGCGAGCACGAGCACCACCGGAGGCTTCACGCGGCGCGGATCGCGTCCGCCGTCATCGGCAGCTTACGCACCCGCTTGCCGGTCAACGCGGCGACCGCATTGGCGATGGCCGGCACGATCACTGCCGTGGCCGGCTCGCCGATGCCGCCCGGCTTCTCTGTGCTCTTGACCAGCACGATGTCGATGACGGGCGCCTCGTTCATGCGCACGATGGGGAACTGGTGGAAGTTGGTCTGCTGCACCCGGCCATTGTCCAGGGTAATCTCCTGCATCAGCGCCGGCCCCATGCCGAAGATGATGCTGGACTGGATCTGCGCTTCCACCGTGTCCGGATTCACCATCTGCCCCAGGTCGGCGGCGACGGTCACCTTGTGCACCTTCACCGAGCCGTCCGGGTTCAGGCTGATCTCCGCCACCTGCGCCATGTAGGTGTCGTAACCCTCCATCAGCGCGATGCCGCGGGCGCGTCCCGCCGGCAGCGGCGTGCCCCAGCCGGCCTTGTCGGCGGCCAGCTTCAGCACGTTGGCGAAACGCGGCTGGTTGCCCAGCAGCGCCAGGCGGTAGGCATACGGGTCCTGCCCCGCTTCCTTCGCCAGTTCGTCGACGAAGCTCTCGTTGGCGAAGGCGTTCAGCAAGTGGCTGACCGAGCGCCAGTAGCCCACCCGCAGGCCGGCGTCGTGCTTGACGACGTCGTGGCGGAAGGCGGGAATGGCGTAGGGCGCCAGCGCGGCTTCCGTCATCAGCGGGTCCTGCACTTCGGCCGGCAGGCCGAACACGCGGCCCGTGATCGACTGCGAGGTCAGGCGGAAGGTCATGGCGGTCGGCTTGCCGTCCGCGCCGAGCGCGGCCACCAGCTGGTGCACCGCCTGCGGCCGGTAGAAGTCGTGCGTCATGTCGTCCTCGCGCGACCACACCAGCTTGACCGGCCGGTTCACCGCCTTGGAGATCTGCGCCGCCTGGACGATGAAGTCGAGGTCGATGCGCCGGCCGAAGCCGCCTCCCAGGAAGGTGGTCTGCACCGACACGTCCTGCGGCTGCACCCCCAGCGCCGTGGCCACCGCGCCCTGGGCGCCGTCCTGCCACTGGGTCGGCCCGATCAGCATCACCTTGCCGTCCTTCCAGTCGGCGGTGAAGTTCATCGGCTCCAGCGGCGAGTGCGACAGCAGCTGGCTCACGTACTCGCGCTTCACCACCCGCTGCGACGCCGCGATGACGGCATCCGGGTCGCCCTGGGCCTTGATCACCAGCGGCTTGCCGGTGGCGGACGCGGCGCGGATGCCTTCCAGCATCGCCTTGTCGTTCAGTTTCGCGTTGGGGCCGTCGTCCCACTGGATCGCCAGCTGCTTGCGGGCCTGGTTGGCGCGCCACCAGCTGTTGGCGACCACCGCCACGCCGTCGGGGATCTGCACGACGTCGATGACGCCGGGCATGCCCTTGGCCTTGCCCGCGTCGAAGCTCCTGACCGTGCCGCCGATCACCGGCGACTGCTCCAGCGCCGCGTAGGTCATGCCCGGCACCTTGACGTCGATGCCGAAGATGGCCGTGCCATTGACCTTGGACGGCGTGTCGAGCCGGCGGGTGCGCTTGCCGATGATGCGGAAGGCGCTCGCGTCCTTGAGCTGCGGCTTCTCGGGCACCGGCATGGTGGAGGCGGCGGCGGCCAGTTCGCCGAAGCTCGCCTTGCGGCCGCCCGGGCCGGTGATGAAGCCGTTGCCGGGCGTCACCTGCTCACGCGACACATTCCACTTCGAGGCAGCGGCGGCGGCGAGCATCTCGCGCACCTGGGCGCCGGCCACCCGCAGCTTGTCCCAGCCGTCGCGCACGGAGGTCGAGCCGCCGGTCAATTGCGGGCCGCCCAGCAAGGCGTTGCCGTAGGCCTTGGCGTCGGGCGGGGCGATGGCGACGCGGATCTTGGCCAGGTCGACGCCCAGTTCCTCGGCGATCAGCATCGGCATCGAGGTGTAGACGCCCTGCCCCATCTCGGAGCGGGCCGAGATCAGGGTGATGGTGTTGTCGTCGGCGATGTGCACCCAGGCATTGGGCGTGTGCAGCGTGCCGGCGGCGTGGGCCTCGCGCAGCGCGGGGATGGCGACGCCCAGCAGCAGGCCACCGGAGGCAAAGGCCGTGGTCTTCAGGAAGCCGCGGCGGGAGGTTTCGGCGATGTGTTCCATGTCTTGTCCTCCTCAGGCCTTGCGCATCGTGCCGGCTGCGTCCTTGATGGCGGCGCGCACGCGGCCATAGGTTCCGCAGCGGCATAGGTTGCCGCTCATGGCGGCGTCGATGTCGGCGTCGCTGGGGTTCTTGTTCTGCGCCAGCAGCGCGGCGGCGCTCATCAACTGGCCCGACTGGCAGTAGCCGCACTGCGGCACGTCGTGCTTGATCCAGGCGACCTGCAGCGGGTGGGTGTTGTTGCGCGAGAGGCTTTCCACCGTCGCCACCTTGCGGCCCTGCACCGCCGACACCGGCGTCTGGCAGGAGCGGATGGCCTGGCCATCGAGGTGCACGGTGCAGGCGCCGCACAGCGCCGCGCCGCAACCGAACTTGGTGCCGGTCAGGCCGAGTTCATCGCGGATCACCCAGAGCAAGGGCGTATCGGGTTCCGCCTGCGCCGCGACGGCTTTCCCATTGAGATTGAAGTTCACGCTCATTTGCCTGCCTCCTCATTGCTGTGTCGGGAGCCTAGTCCGACGCGGCCGAAAGTTCATCGGGATAACCCTTGCGCTGAACAATTCGTCGCAGATTGCGACACTTGGCGCAATGCGAGAATCGATGCCATGAGCAGCACCTCCGCCCAGCTTGCCGAACTGCGCAAAAGCTACGAGCGCGCCGAATTGAGCGAGGACGCTTCCCATGCCGATCCGCTCCATCAGTTCGACAAGTGGCTGACCGACGCCATCGCCGGCCAGGTGCCGGAGCCGAACGCGATGACGCTGGCCACGGTCGCCAGCGACCTGCGCCCCAGCACCCGCGTGGTCCTGGTGAAGGGCTACGACGCCCGCGGCATCGTCTGGTAC
>JAQGMU010000137.1 GCA_028292195.1 Ramlibacter sp.
ATGGGCGCGGTCCTGAAGCGCTTCCAGCAGCAAGGCTACGACAAGCAGGCGCGTTCCTGGATGGAGCCTGGCGACAACCAGCCGCTGGACCAGCAGGCCGTCGAACAAGTGGTGGGCCAGGCCGACATCGCGCGGATGGCGGAGCGCCTGGGCGTGCCGCGCGAACAGGTGGCGCAGGCCTTCGCCGAGATCATGCCGGAGCTGGTCGACCAGCTGACGCCGCAGGGCGAGTTGCCGCCGCACGCCGACGAAGTGCTCGACGAAGGCCGCGCGACGCTGGAAAAGGAAATCCAGGACGTGCAGTTCCGCGAGAAGGCTTGATGCGCCGGCCGTGGGCGCGGGGCTGCGAGCACCCCAGCCCACGCGCGAGCAAGCTCAGACTTCGCCCCCGAAGGTCTTGATCAGGTTGTCGATGTACTTCTCGACCAGCTTTTCGAACTCGCCGGCGACCACCGGCTCCACCACCATCTTCATCAGCCCCGGCAAGGGCACGTCCACCGTGCCGTCGATCTTCAGCACGCACCTGGTCGACTTGCCCTTGTTGTCGCTGATCTTCCAGGTGCCGCCCACCAGGGCGTTGCCGACGCCCTTGACCGGCGTCCATTTCACCGTGCCCTTGGCGGGATCGCTGGCGTACTTGCTGGCGTAGATGGTCTGGATGTTCACCTGCGCGCTGCCGACCTTCTGCATTTCCCACTTGTAGACGCCGTCACCGAGGTCGGTGAGCTTGTCCACCTTGGGGAAATGCGAGACGGACTTCGGCACGTCCGACAGCAACGCGAAGACGGTGTCGTATTTCGCCTTGACCTCGAACTCGTAGCCCAGGTCGATGTGCACGCTGACGGCCATGGCCGACTCCTCGTCGTTGTTGTCCCGCCGGCATTCTCCCCAGTGCGGGGGCGCGGCGCCAGCCGGTGTTTACGCGCGGGCGGCGCGCCAGGCTTCGGCCCGCGCCAGGGCCGTGCGCGCGGAGTCCAGCAGCGCGTCGACGGCGGTTTCGGCGCCGGACGCGGACCGTTGCAGGCCCTTGGCATAGCAGCCGGCGAAGGCCGTCCGGGCACGGGCGGCGTTGCGCCGGGTTTCTTCCGACAGCCGCGGCCGCGAGGCCTCGAAGGCGCTGTCCCAGCGCTCGCGCGCCAGGCCGCCCAGCTGCTCGCCGCCCGCGCGCCAGGCGTGGATGACGCGCTGCGCGCCGGCGTCGAACCGGTGGATCCACTGCTCGGCAGCGGGGGCGAATTTTTCGGTGTTCATGCGCGATGCTCCGGTGTACTGCAGCCATTCTGCGGGCGCCGGCCTAGGGCCCGCGCCCTAAAGCCGCCTGCTGGCGTAGAGGCGCGCGCCTAGCACCTCGCCCTTGGGCCTGCCGCCAGCAGGTTTTGCCCAAAGGTGATAACTTCGCCACACTCCAGAGACAAGACAAGCGACCCGAGGGCGCATTCCAGGAACATGAGCAATCTGCAACACGCCTTGAGCACGCTTGCGCCCGCGCGCCTGCAAGGCATACGCCGCGGCATCGAGAAGGAGAGCCTGCGCTCGACCCTGACCGGCGCGCTGGCGCTGACGCCGCACCCCGAAGCCCTGGGCTCGGCGCTGACCCACCCGAACATCACCACCGACTACAGCGAGTCGCAGCTGGAACTGATCACCGGCGTGCACGCCAGCGTCGAACAGTGCCTGGAAGAGCTGACCCAGGTGCACCAGTACACCTACCGCGCGCTGGGCGACGAACTGATGTGGGTGGGCAGCATGCCCTGTACGCTGCCGGCCGACGAGAACATCCCGATCGGCCGCTATGGTTCGTCCAACGTGGGCCGCGCCAAGAGCGTCTACCGCATGGGCCTGGCGCATCGCTACGGCCGCCGCATGCAGACGATCTCGGGCATCCACTACAACTGGTCGCTGCCTGGCGTCACCGACGCCCAGTACTTCGGCCTGATCCGCAACTTCCGCCGCCACGCCTTCCTGCTGCTGTACCTGTTCGGCGCCTCGCCGGCCGCCTGTTCCACTTTCGTCGCCGGCCGCAAGCACGAGTTGCAGACGCTGGCGCCCGGCACCGTCTACATGCCATTCGGCACTTCGCTGCGCATGGGCCGCCTGGGCTACCAGAGTGAAGCGCAGGCCAGCCTGGCCGTCAGCTACAACAGCCTGGACGGCTATGCCGCTTCGCTGCACGAGGCGCTGACGCGGCCCTATCCGCCCTACGAAGCCATCGGCATCGTCAACCCGGGCGGCGAATACAACCAGCTGGCCACCAGCCTGCTGCAGATCGAGAACGAGTTCTACGGCACCATCCGGCCCAAGCGCGTGATCCGCCCCGGCGAGCGTCCGCTGCACGCGCTGCGCGAGCGCGGCGTCGAATACGTCGAAGTGCGGCTGATGGACCTGGACCCCTTCGTTCCGGTGGGAATCAAGGCGCAGACCATGCGCTTTCTCGACGTGTTCCTGCTGCACTGCCTGCTGTCGGCGAGCCCCGACGACACGCCGCAGGAGATCGCCGCGCTCGGCCGCAACCAGCACCGCACCGCCGCCTTCGGCCGCCAGCCGGACATGACGCTGGAGCGCGACGGCCGCGACGTGAAGCTGGCCGAGTGGGGCGCCGAGATCGTCGCCGAGTGCGCGCCGCTGGCCGCGCTGCTCGATGGCGTGCACAACACGACGGACTACGGCGATGCCCTGCGCGCCGCCGCGTCGCTGCTGCAGGCGCCGGACATGCTGCCGTCGGCGCGCGTGCTGGCGGCCATGGCGAGCGACCACCAGAACAGCTGTGCGGCGTTCACGCTGGCGCAGGCCGAGCAGTCCAAGGCCAAGCTGCTGAAGCTGCCGTATGCCGGCCACCTGCAGGCCAGGCTCGAGGCCGTGGCCCGGCAGTCGGTGGCCGACCAGGAAGCGGTGGAGGCGGGCGACAGCATGCCCTTCGAGCACTACCGCCAGCAGTACATCTCGCCGGAACGGCTGGGCCTCACGCGCGCCGCCGTGGCGCCGGCGCTGGCGACGGTCTAGCCGGCGACCCAGACCGCCTGGAGAATGCGCCGCCGTCCTACGGCGGCGGGTCAACGCTGAGCTCAGGGTTTCGTTGTCTGATAACGTGAACTCAATCAGGGAGACCCCCATGCGCGTGAACTCAGTGCCGGCCTCGTTGCTGGTCGTCCTCCTTGCCACCGTGCTTGCCGCCGCGCCGGCGCAGGCCAAGCCCGGAGGAGACAAGGGCGAAGGCCATGGCAACAAGCATGAGCAATCAAGCGATGACGACAGCCCTGGCAATGGCAAGGGCCACAAGGCCAAGGCTTCGGTCGACGACCGGGTCGACCCGCGGATGCGTAACGACGACGTCGGCAAGGGCGGCCGCATGGGCCGCAAGGAGCTGGCGCCGGGCGCCTACTTCAACGACCGCCACCGCCAGGCCGTCCACACCTACTACGCATCGCATGAGGGCAAGGGCTGCCCGCCCGGCCTGGCCAAGAAGAACAACGGCTGCATGCCGCCCGGGCAGGCGACCAGGTGGCAGATCGGCGAGCGGCTGCCGACCACCGTGGTGTACACCACGGTGCCGCAGGTGGTGCTGGTGAAGCTGCCGCCGGTGCCGCCAGGCTACCGTTACGTCCAGGTGACGAGCGACATCCTGCTGATCGCCATCGGCTCGCAGATGGTGGTGGACGGGATCAACGGGCTGGTCCGGTAGCCACGCGGGCTATTCCATCCAGTTCCCGGCGCTGAACTTCACCGGCGGCGTCGCCGGGTCGAAGCACACGCCCGCCGGGTTCTTGCCGTCCCGCACCGCTTCCAGCTGCGTCGCCAGCAGCCGCCGCAGCATCACGATGCCGCGGTCGGTCGAAGCGAGGTGCTCCTCCGAATGCCTGGCCATCGTGCCTTGGCCGACCATCGCCTCGTAGTCGCCGGGGAATTGCTGGTGCTCCGCCTCGGTCAGCTCTTCCCACAGCTTCTTGCCGTCGGGACGCGAGCGCATCCTGTGCAGTTCGCCTTGTTCCAGCACCCGGCCCACGACGTAGATGCGGAAGCTGTGGTCGTCGATCGGCAGCACCCAGCCGAGCGACTCCACCATGCCGAAGCGGCCGACCCGCGGACTGGGGATCACGCGCAGCGTCGGCAGCCCCGCCTCGCTGATGCGGCGGAAGGTGCGGCCGTCCGGCAGCTCCCGCTTCGACAGCGTGCGCACGGAGATGGCCGTGGTGTCCCACTGCACCTGCGGCATCACCGCCATCTCCGGCACGAACTGGGTGCCGCTGAAGGACGAATGCAGCACCACCACGTGGAACGGGTCGACCAGGTTCTCGTAGTGCTGCAGCCAGTTGCAGGGAATGACCCGCGGGCCGCCGCCGCCGATGCTGGCGTCGTCGGCTTCCAGGAATTCGCCGGGCGCCAGCTGCTCCAGGCATTCGTAGCGGGGCAGCACCGGCTTCTTCTCCGGGGGGCCGAGGTAGGCCCAGACCAGGCCATAGAGTTCCTGCACCGGGTACCAGGGCTGGCGCGCCGTGGCGCGGGCGCGGCCGCCCTCCGGCTCGCACGGCTGCTCCATGCAGTTGCCCTGCACGTCGAACAGCCAGCCGTGGTAGCAGCAGCGGATGCCGCGCTCCTCCACCTTGCCGTAGAACAGCGAGGCGCCGCGGTGGCTGCAGTGCGGGTGGACGAGGCCGGGGCGGCCCTGGCCGTCGCGAAACAGGATCAAGTCCTCGCCCAGCATGCGCACCTTGCGCGGCGTGGCCGTGGCGTCGGCTACCAGTCCGATCGGGTGCCAGTAGCGGCGCAGCAATTCGCCCATGGGCGTGCCGGGGCCGACCTCCGTCAGCTCGCGGCGCGAGGTCGGGGCGGGCCGGCCGTAGCCGGTGCCGGTGTCCACCGCGATCGGAATCACCCGCGCGCGGGCTTCGCCTGCCATGTCGTTCATGCGTCTTCGCCCATGTTCGTTTCGCTCATTGATCCGCGGTGACGCCCGCGGCCTTGATCAGTTCCGCCACGCGCGGGTAGTCGGCGCGGTAGCGCTCCATGAATTGCGCCGGCGTGTTGCCGAGCGGCTCGAAGCCGAAGGCGACCAGCCGCGCCTGCACGTCGGGCAGGGCGGTGGCTTCGCGCAGCGCGCTGACCCAGGCCTGCACCAAGGGCTCGGGCGTCTTCGCTGGCGCGTAGACGCCGATCCAGCTTTCGACGTCGAAGCCCTGGAAGCCCTGCTCCTTGAAGGTGGGCACGTTCGGCAGCGTCGACACGCGCTGCGTGGCGGCGATGCCCAGCACCTTCATCTTGCCGCCCTGGCTGTGGGCGCGCGCGGTCGACGGGTTGGCCCAGGCGAAATCCAGCTGCTCGCCGAACAGGTCGTTGTGGGCGGCCGCCTCCGACTTGTAGGCCACGTGGACCAGGTCGGTGCCGGTCTGCCGCTTCAGCAGCTCGCCGAACAGGTGCGCGCTGGAGCCGTTGCCCCAGGTGCCATAGGTCATGCGGCCCTTCTTCTTCGCGTATTCGACGAGCTCGTGCAGGTCGGAGTAGGGCGCATTGGCGCGCGTGACGATCATCGGGCCGCCGGCCGCCACCATCGACAGCGGCTGGAAGTCCTTCACCGGGTCGTAGGGCAGCCTGGGTTGCAGGATCGCATTGTTCACGTGCGTGAGCGGCAGCGTGAACAGCACGGTGTGGCCGTCCGGCGCGGCCTTGGCCACGAAGTCGGCGGCGATGATGCCGCTGGCGCCCGGCTTGGCGTCGACGATCACCGGCTGGCCCCAGCGCGCCGAGAGCTTGTCGGCGTAGACGCGGGCCAGGGTGTCGATGGGGCCGCCGGCGGTGCCGAAGGGCACGATGCGGATCGGCCGCGCCGGGAAGCCGGCCTGGGCCCATGCGGGCAGGGCGGCCGCCGAAACGGCGGCGCCGGCCGCGGCCAGCCAATTTCTTCTGCTGCTCATGCTTGTCTCCTGGATGCGTTTCCTGGTCCGCCCATGGTGCCCGTCCCGGGGGGAATGTTGCGCACTTTCGACGCGCTGTGCGCGAGAAGAACCTGTCGCGGTGCGGCTGAGCCGACTTACAATCGCGTGATCCAGGCCAGCGGCAAGCGGGTGTTTGCGGCTGTCCCAGGCAGGCCCCGGAGGTTTGCACGCACCGGCCGTGAGCGGCCGGCCGATTCATGGTTCGCAGGGCGCACCGCTGGCGGCGGTAGCGCGGCAGGTCCTGGCGCAAGGAGCGCCGGGTGCCGTAGAAGGAAGTTCGCATGGCGAAGGAAGAACTCATCGAGATGAACGGCCGCGTGGCCGAAATCCTGCCGGACTCGCGCTATCGCGTGATCCTCGACAACGGCCATGAACTCGTGGCCTACACCGGCGGCAAGATGCGGAAGAACCACATCCGCATCATCGCGGGCGACCTGGTGAGCCTGGAGCTCTCGCCCTACGACCTGACCAAGGGCCGGATCATGTTCCGCCACCTGCCGAACCGGAACCCGGGTTCGCCGCCGCAGCAGCAATACCGCCGGCGCTAGCTGTTGTCTCGGCGAAGGCGCACCGCTGCCCGGAATAAATCCGGCGATGGTACCCCTGGTCCGCGCGAGGGCGGGGCAGCCCGCCTTGGCGAATGTCCCCCGCGCGGGCCTCGCCTCCGGCTG
>JAQGMU010000149.1 GCA_028292195.1 Ramlibacter sp.
GCATCGCGAGGTTGCCGGTGATGGCACGCAAGGCCGGGACCGCAGCCTCCAGCGCGGTGCAGGCAGCGGCGCTGCGTCCGTCGTTCCACAGGATGGCGGGGCGCAGTACGTCACCGGCCGAGTCGAGCAGCACGGCGCCGTGCATCTGTCCCGACAGCCCGATCGCCTGCACCGCCGCCATGGCGGACGGGTGCTGCGCCGCAAGGCGCAGCAGCGCCGCATCCAGCGCGGTCCACCAGTCCGCCGGGTGCTGCTCGCTCCACAGCGGCCGCGGACGCTGTATGGCCAGGCGCTCGCCGGCGGTCGCCAGGATCCTGTGGTGCTCGTCGAGGAGCAGGACCTTGAGCTCCGAGGTGCCGAGGTCGATGCCTAGAAACATGGGCCGCGCGCCTGCGATGTGCAGCTCAGGACCGGCGCCCGCCGAAGCGTTGGTCGGACTCGCGGCGGAACTCGCTCGGCGTCACGCCCTTGACCTCGAGGAACCGGCGGTTGAAATTCGCCACGTTGTTGAAGCCGACCTCGTAGCAGATGTGCGTCACCTGGCGGTCGGTCTCCATCAACAACTGGCCGGCCCGGTTGACGCGGATGCGGTTGACGAAGTCGGTGAAGGTGTTGCCGGTGGCCCGGCGGAAGAAGCGCGAGAACCGGCTTTCGCTCATGCCGAGTTCGGCCGCCATTTCCGTGGCCGACAGCGGCTGGGCGTAGTCGCGCATGATGCGATTGACCAGCGCATTGACCTGGTCGTTCTGGGCCTCGTCGTCCTCGCCCTGCATGCGCACGCTAGACAGCAGGCGGTAGTCGGTGCAGTGCGCCAGGTCATCCAGGTAGGCGAAGAAGGCCGCCAGCCGCTGGAAGCCCCGCTGGGTTTTCACCGCGTGGAAATGCTGGAGGGCGCGCTCCGAGAGGCCGAAGAATTCGACGCCGTTGCGGGCGCGTTCGAGCAGCGCCATGACTTCGGCGAATTCGGGTATCTCTTCGGCCGCGTGGGCGAGCGGTCCGTGCGCGAACTGGATCACCAGGTCGCGCTCGCGCACGCCGCCCTCGGGCACGTCCATCGAGATCCAGTTGTGCGGCAGGCGCGGGCCGCACAACACCAGGTGGCCCGGCTGGAACGGGCCTATCCAGTCGCCCACGAAGGCCTTGCCGGACGTGGCCGTGATCAGGTGCAGCTCGTACTCGTCGTGGAAATGCCAGCGCGCCAGCGGCGTGGGGAAGCCGTGCGCAATGCAGCGCACCAGCCCCGTGTCCGCCGGCGCCTCGTAGCCGAGCGCCGTCGTCCGCGCGTAGTCATGCTCCACTTCGGGCTGGCGCTGGCGGGGCAGGTTTCGCGCTGTCATGGTCGCTTCCTGGCGAATCGGGAAACACGGTCGGCAGCCGCTCGCATGGCGGCAAGCAGCCGTGGGTCACCCGCGATCGGTCCCCACAGCATAGCGTCCGCGCAAAAGGCGGCAAGCGGGTCGGCCGCCGCGCAAAGCGCATGGGCGGCAGCGCGATCCATCGCCTGGTCCTGGTATTCGTACGCGATCTGCCCAAGGTGCCAGCGCTGCAGGAAGGCGAGGAACAGCGCCGGCAGCATCGCCGTGCTGGCGATGCTCTCGCCGCGCGCCAGCCGTTCGACCAGGGTCGGCCGGATGAAGCCCGGGATCTTCGAGAAGCCGTCCATCGCGACGCGCTGGTTGGTGTCGCGCAGCGCCGGGTTGCCGAAGCGGTCGAGCACGACGTCGCGGTAGGCCGCCAGGTCGATCGGGCTGGGGTGTCCGGGCCGGTCCAGGCAGGGGATGACGTCGTCGGTGACATAGGCGTGGGCGAAGCCCCGGATCGCCGCGTCGTGCGTGCCTTCGTGGATGTAGCTCAGGCCGGCGAGGGTGCCGGCCCAGGCGATGCAGCTATGGGTCGCGTTGAGGATGCGGATCTTCGCCTCCTCGTAGGGCTGCACCGACCCGACCATCTCGACGCCGACCTTCTCCCACGCCGGCCGGCCGGCGGCGAAGCGGTCCTCGATCACCCACTGGGTGAAGCTCTCGGCCATCACGGGAGCGCGGTCGGGCCACCCGGTGGCGGCAGCCACGCGCGCGGCAACGTCGGGCGTAGGCCGCGGCGTGATGCGGTCGACCATCGCGTTCGGGCTCGTGGTGTTGGCCTCGACCCAGCGCGCGAGCGCTTCGTCGCCGGCCAGCGCGATGAACTGCATCAGGCCGCTGCGCGCGCGGTCGCCGTTGTGGCGCAGGTTGTCGCAGTTCAGGAGCGTCACCGGCCCGGCGCCGGCCAGCATGCGCGCGCGCAGGATCGCCGTCAGCACCGCGTAGATCGTGCTGCCGGGACGCCCGGCGCGCGCCGCTTCGAGGTCGGCCGTGAGGTCCTTTGCCGACAGGTCGAGCCTGTCCTGCGGGTCGAGGTAGTAGCCGGCCTCGGTGACCGTGAACGAAACGATGAGCGTTTCGGGGGCGGCGCCGACGGCGACCAGTCCGGCCAGGTCCGGCGTGTAGGGGATGACGCGCTCGATCGCCTTGATGGTCTCGTAGGCCCGCACACCGGCCGGCGTCACCGTTTCCAGGGTGTACTGGCCATTCTGCGCGGCCAAGGCCGCCATGGTCTCTTCCATGTCGGGCCGGCTGTTGCCGCCGACGATCGCCCACGAACGGTCCCCGCTCTCGCGCAGCCTGTGCACGTAGACGGCCTGGTGCGCGCGATGAAAGGAACCGAGGCCGATGTGAAGGATGGTCTTCATGGCACCCGCACGCCTACAGGTCGAAATTGGTGGGCAGCATGACCACGTCCCGGATGGTCATGCCGCGCGGCCGCGTCAGCATGAACAGCACCACCTCGGCCACGTCGCTGGCCTCCAGCAGGCTGCCGGCCGCCTTGGCCTCCCTGAGCTTCTCTTCGGGCCAGTCCGCCAGCAGCGCACTGATGACGGGACCGGGCGAGATGGCGCCGACGCGCAGCCCGTGCTTGAACACCTGGCGCCTGACGGTCTGCACGAAGCAGTTGACCGCCCATTTGGACGCCGCGTAGACCGGCTCCCACGGCGTCGGATAGTGGGCGGCCAGGGAGCTGGTCACGATGATGTCGCCGGTGCGGCGCTCGATCATGTGCGGCAGGACGTCGTGGACGTTCTTCATCACGACGTTGACGTTGAGGTGCAGCATGCGGTCGATCGCCGCCGTGTCGGCATCGACCAGGTCGCCGCCGACGTAAGTTCCGGCATTGGCGTGGAAGATGTCGAGTTGCCCGGCCTGCTCCAGGATCCGCGGCACCATGGCCGCACACGCCTTCGGGTCGAGCAGGTCGATGACCAGCGGGATGGCGGCAGCGCCGTGCTTGCTGCACAGCGCCGCCAGCGCCGCCTCGTCGCGGTCGACCAGCACCACCCGGGCCCCGGCGGCGAGCATCGCTTCGCTGCTGGCCCGCCCGATGCCCGACGCCGCGCCCGTGACGGCAGCGACCTTGCCTTTCAAATCGATTCCCATGGCATGTCTCTCCTTGCGTCGCTACGCGTGGGCCACGGTCTGGCCCTGGCGGTTGAAGAGGTGGAACGACGAGGGCGCGATGTCCAGGCCCACCGGGTCGCCCAGGTGAAGCCGGGTGCGCGTGTTCTGGGCCGCGACGATCTGCACGCCGGCCGGCTTGCTGCCGGGCACGTTGGCGTAGATCAGCGTGTTCGAGCCCAGCGACTCGATCAGTTCGACTCGCCCGGCCAGACGGCCTTCGCCGGCGGCCTTGACCACCACGTTCTCCGGCCGCACGCCGACGAAGCCGTCGTGGCCGGCCTCCGCACCGACCAGGGAATTGACTGCGGGCAGGCTTGCCGTGTCGATGATGTTCATCTGCGGCATGCCGATGAACTGGGCCACGAACTGGTTCGCCGGGCGGTCGTACAGCTCCAGCGGCGATCCGACCTGTTCGATCCGGCCGTCGCGCAGCACCACCACGCGGTCGGCCAGCGTCATCGCCTCGACCTGGTCGTGCGTGACGTAGATGGTGGTGGCGCCGAGGTCGCGGTGCAGCTTGGCGATCTCGACGCGGGTCTGGCCGCGCAAGGCCGCGTCCAGGTTCGACAGGGGCTCGTCGAAGAGGAAGACCTTCGGTGCGCGCACGATGGCGCGGCCGATGGCCACCCGCTGGCGCTGGCCGCCCGAGAGTTCCTTCGGGGTGCGCTGCAGGTACTGCGTGAGGTTGAGGATCTGGGCGGCGCGCTGGACTTTGTCGTCGATCGTCTTCTTGTCGACGTTCGCGAGGCGCAGCGCGAACGACATGTTGTCGTACACGCTCATGTGCGGGTACAGCGCGTAGCTCTGGAACACCATCGCGAGGTCACGCTTCGATGAAGGCAGCCGGGTGATGTCGCGGCCGTCGAGTTGCAGGCTGCCGCCGTCGATCTCGGTCAGGCCGGCGATCATGCGCAGCAGCGTGCTCTTGCCGCAGCCCGAAGGGCCGACGAAGACGACGAACTCGCCTTTCTCGATCTTCAGGTCGATGCCCTTGATGACGTGGGAGCTGCCGAAGCGTTTTTCGACGTTCGTGAGTTGCAGATAGGACATGGTGGGTTCTCCTTTGCGGCCTGGCCGCCTACTTGACGGCGCCGAAGGTCAGCCCCTGCACCAGCTGCTTCTGGCTGAACCAGCCGACCACGACGATGGGCGCGATGGCCATCAGCGATGCGGCCGACAACTTGGCCCAGAACAGGCCTTCGGGGCTGGAATACGAAGCCATCAACGTGGCCAGCGTGCCGGCCTTGGCGGAGCCCAGGTTCAGCGACCAGAAGGCCTCGTTCCAGCTCAGCACCAGGCACAGCAGGCCGGTGGACGACAAGGTACCCATCGCCAGTGGGCGGATCACGTGCCTGAACTCGCCGAACAAGGTGGCGCCGTCCATGCGCGCGGCTTCCAGGATGTCGGGCGGGATGTCCTTGAAGCCCGAGTACAGCATCCACACCATGATCGGCAGGTTCGACAGCGTGAACACGATGATCAGGGCGGTCAGCGAATCCAGCAGCCCGGCGGTCTGCGCCATCACGTAGATGGGAACCAGCGCGCCGACGGCCGGCATCATCTTGGTGGACAGCATCCACATCAGGATGTCGCGGGTCTTGCGCGTGCGGAAGAACGCCATCGAATAGGCGGCGGGAGCGGCGATGGCCAGGCCCAGGATCGTCGAAACGAGGCTCGTGACCACCGAGTTGAAGGCGAAGTGCAGGTAGTCGCTGCGCAGGTTGACCTCGGCGAAGCTCTCCAGCGTCGGGGTGAAGAACAGTTCGGGCGGGATCGCGATGGCCTGCTGCTCGGTCTTGAAGGCCGTGAGCACGAGCCAGATCAAGGGAAAGACGATCACCAGCGTGGCCAGCCAGGCCGC
>JAQGMU010000176.1 GCA_028292195.1 Ramlibacter sp.
GCCGCCCGGCTGCGCCTTCGCGCCGCGCTGCGATCGCGCCGGCCCGGGCTGCCGTCAGGACGTGCCCCAGCTGCTGCCGGCCGGTGCGTCGATGCTTGCGTGCTGGAATCCAGCGGGCTAGCGCAGCGTTGCCGCCGCCAGGAAAAAGCCCCGCATTTCGGGGCTTTTCCGACTCCTGGGGCGCCCGTTGCCCGGGCTGCTCCCTCCAACGACTTCCTTCTTGTATCAGTTCGCCAGGGCGACGGTGCGCACCTTCTGCACCTGCACCGTCCTGGCCTTGGCCTTGACGGGCTGCGCCACGAACACCGGGTATTCCGCTTGCGGACGGCCGGCGGTGGGGCTGTTGCGCACCAGCATGGTCCAGTATTCGATGTCCTCGCGGCCGGCTTCCCATTGGGTGCTGTACAGGAGGCTGCCGTAGGTGTGCAGGTGCAGGGCGATGCGCGCGGCGTCGACGTCGCCCCGGTTGGCCAGGGCGATGAAGCGGCCGAAGGCCTCGGACCGACGGCCGTTCTTGAACTGCTGCACTGCCTCGTTGAACTCGCGCTCGGTGGGGTTCTGGACCGCCTTGGCGGGCAGCGCCTGGCCCAGGGCCAGGATCAAGCCGGCCGTCGCCAGCAATTGCCACATCGCGCGGACCACCGGGAAACCAATCGCTTGCACCATTTCGCTGCTCCTTGTCACAAATGTTGCAAGAAGTATCTGACGCGGAATCGGGGCGTGCCAGTCCTTCCAGCGGGAGCGGCCGACCGTTTATCCCGGCTGGCGGGGGAGGCTGTGACATATGCAACAAAACGTAGAAAGCCCCGCCGCAGCGGGGCTTTCAGGCTGGGGCGGGAACCGCCTAGCCGCGGCGCTGCAGCGTGATCCGCTCTTCCGCGGTCTGGTTGCCGTTGCTGGACGTCATGCGGACGTCGTAGCGCTGGCCCGGAATGGGCAGTCCGCTCGGCTGCACCGACACGCTGAAGTGGCCGTTGCGGTCGGCCTGGATGGTCTGGTCCATCACCTGCTGGGTCACGCCCAGCAGGCCGCCGACATTGGCCACCGACTCCACCTGCACCCGCACATTGGCGCCGGGGGCCGTGCGGCCCTGCAGCGTCAGCATGCCGTTGTCGATCTGCGCGCCGTTGGCGTGGCTGGTGATCTGCAGGGGCAGCGGCCCGCCGCCCACGCGGTCGCGCTCGCGCTCGGCATAGACCACGTCGAAGGTCCAGGCCTTGCTGGTGGCGTTGCCGGCCTTGTCGCGCACCGTCAGTTCGGCGGTATAGCGGCCCGGGTCGAGGTCGGCCCGGTACTGCACTTCGCCGTCCGTCACGCGGGTGTCGGCCGTCACGTCGCGGCCGCCCACGCGCAGGCGCACGGAGGCCGGGTCGATGCCGGCGCCCTCGTCCGTGATCTTGGCGCCGACGTGGGCGCGCCCGCGTTCGGTGATGCGCTCGCCGTTGGCGGGCATCAGGTCGGTGATCTGCGGCGGGCGTTCGTCGCGCGCCTGCTGGCGGTCGCGTTCCCAGCCACGGTCGTTGATGTCCAGCTTGGCTGTGGCGCGGGCGTTGCCGCTGCGCAGGGTGGCCACCGCGCCGTGGAAGGCGTCCAGGTTGTCGCGGCGGCGGATGGTGTAGCTGCCCTCATAGACACCCGGCCGGGTCTCGGCCAGGTCGACGCCGCTGATCACGCCGGGAATGTCCATCCAGGCATCGGCACCCGGGGCGCCCACCAGGCGGAAGTTCAGCTCGCGGCCCGCTTCCAGCCGGCCGACGGGCCGCATCACGAAGCGTTCGATGGCCGGGCCGGCCACGGCCACGGCCACGGGGGCGGGCGCCGGAGCCGGGCCCTGGGCCAGGGCCTGGAACGACGGCGGATAGGCGAAGTTGCGGGCGACGGTCTGCTGGTGCGTCACGCGGGCGGCCATGAACTGGGTCGCGTCGATGCGGTCGGCGCGGCGCACGACGTAGCTGCCGGTGTAGTTGCCGGGCGTGCGTTCGCGCAGCGGCACGATGATGCCGCTCTTGCCCAGCACGACGTCGGCCTTGCGGGCGCGCGGCGCTGCATACAGCTGGAAGTTCAGGGTCGAGCCCGGTGCCAGGCCCTCGTCGGCGTTGACGGCCATCGAGGTGATCACCGGGGTGGCCACGACGGCGCGCTGCTGGGCGGCGGCGGGCTGCGCGATGAAGATCGCGGCAGCCGGGGCCAGCAGCATGATGGCTGCCACTTGGCTGCGAAGCTTGAATTTCATGGAGATACCTCCTGTGGATCCTATGGATGGCGCCACGTTAGGTCGGCCAGCTGAACGGCGCTGTAGGCCGGGTGCCGGAGGCAGGGTCGGATGGCGCCAGCCCGGGGGGCAGGCCGCTGCTGGCTGTTCAGGGAGCGGGGTGCTCCGGCGCGCGCGGCGTGGGGCCCCGGTCGACCGGCATCTCGCTGGGCGAGCCGCCCTGGAAGGCGGTCATGCGCGTTTCCTCGCCGCCATCGCCGAAGAAGTCCTCGGTGCCGGCGCTGCGCGCCACCTGCATGCGGTACCAGATGATGCCGATCGCGCCCACCACGACCAGCGCCAGCCCGCCCCAGGAATGGAACCAGATGGCGCCCAGCAGCAGCGCCACGATGACGATGCCGAACAGGAGGAGGGACGGGGTGCGGGCCATGGGCGGGTGCGGGATACCGGATCGTAGCGAGCTGGCGCCGCGTGGGCCAGTCCCCTCCGCCTGCCGGTGTGAGCCGGTCAGGGCACGCGCGAGACGGCGTCGGCTTCCTCGCGCATCTGGCGGCGGGTGATGCCGTCGGGCGTTTCATGCGCGGTCATGGCGTTCACCAGCTTGAGCACGCCCGTCATTTCGCGCAACTGCAGCAGCAGGCCGTCGCGCTCGCGCGCCAGCACGTCGCCGCTCAGGCGCACGACGCCCTGGTCCACCCGCACGTCCAGCGCCCGTGGGTGGCTCACCAGCCGGCCCAGCCGGGACTGGATGCGGGCCCGCAGTTCGGCGTCGGCCTGGGGGTCGACACGCACGGCACGGTGGTAGGAGCGGCGCGCCAGCCGCGCATCCAGCGCGGGGCCGCCGGCGGTCTCGCCGCGCAGGCCGCTGGTGACCAGGTCGGCCAGCAGGGCACGCCGCTGCGCGCCCATCTGCGGGTCCAGGTAATACATGGCCAGGGCCCCGGCAGCCAGGGCGCCGAGCTTGCCAAGCAGCTTGTGGTTCATTGCGGTTCTCCGTTGTTCGATTCGGTTCAGGCGTAGGTGGACCGGCGCCGCCCCGGCAGCGGCTGCAGCCGCACGCTGGCTACCTGCTGCAGCTTGTCGTGCAGCACTTCCAGCGCAAGGCGATGCTGCCGCCACAGCGCCAGGAAGCGATGGTCATGCTCCGACTCGATCCAGCGCTCGGGGTCGCGCAGCCACAGCGCTTGCTGGGTGTGCAGGAAATTCACCAGGCGGTTGTGCACCGCCGTCAATTCGGCCATGTCGCCGGAGAGTTCCGGGAACCAGGCCATCCGGGTGGTGCAGGCTTCATCCAGCGCCGCGGCGGCCTCCGCGCTCTCGCCGTTGAACACCGCGGCCAGCCGCTGGGCGCAGACCCAGGCCGAATAGCGCTCCAGAGCCTGGTTCAGCTTCTCCGCCTGCAGCCGGCGCAGGTCCTGGCGACCCCGGGTCCGGGCCAGGACGGCGCTGAGCAGGCCGATCAGCACCAGGGCGGCCAGCACCCAGGCGGCGAAGTAGAGGCTGGCGTCCATGCAGGCCGTCCTCAGGCGGCGCGGCGCGCGCGCGTCTTGGCGGCCGGCGCCTTCCTGGCCGCGGCGCTCTTGCGCGGGG
>JAQGMU010000203.1 GCA_028292195.1 Ramlibacter sp.
ACGCGATGGCGGCCGGCTGCACGGTGCCGGAGGAGCAGTTCGACCTGTTCGAGCAGGCCCTGGCGCAGGTGGCCCAGGAATGGCTGGACGCCGCCACGCTGCTGCGCCGCCTGCACACCGACGGCCCCCTGGCCCCGGAGTACCGCCGCGCCGACCTGGTCGACACGCTGCACGCCGAAGTCTGGGGCCAGGGCTTCGCGGCGCCGGTGTTCAGCGAGGTGGTGGAAGTGCTGTCGCAGAAGCTGGTGGGCGACAAGCACCTGGCACTGAAGCTGAAGCACCAGGGCCAGCCGGTCGACGGCATCTGGTTCGGCCACACCGACCCGCTGCCGGCGCGCGTGAAGATCGCGTTCCGGCTGGACGCGGATGAATGGCAGGGGGTGCGGAGGGTGCGCTTCCTCGTGGAAGGCGCGGAGCTTTGAATTGATTCGCAGGCTGGGTTCGCGCAGCGACCCCAGCTTGCCGCGTTACGCCGTCCCCAGCACCGGCAGCGCCGAATGCAGCGGATCGTCGAAGTAGCCGAACAGGCGCGTCGCCACTTCCACCAGTTCCGCGTCGTCCATCGCGCGGGCGCAGGCCAGTTGCCAGACGGCGTACTCGCGGTCGCCCAGCATCATGTCGGTGTTGACGCAGCGGCCGCGGCCCGCCATCAGCAAGGCGAAGCAGGCCAGCAGGCCGGTGGGGCAATAACGCGGGCTGCGCAACTGCACCAGGAAATCATCGGAGGCCTCGAGCGAGCCTTCCTGCGGCGGGACCGATTCGGCGCCGGAGGGGGCAAAGGGCTGCGAGTCCATGATGGCCAGCTCTCAGCGATAGTTGTAGCTGACCGGCATCGCCCCGGTCACGGCAGTGGTTGCCGCCGGTTGCGTGGCCTTGGCCTGCTGGAGCTGGCTGGTGCAGCTCGCGATCGTGGAACCGGGGATGTATTGCAGGCAATCCGCGAGCGCCATCTGCTGCACGGCGATGGCGGTGTCGCGAACCTCCGCCTGCCGCACCTGGTGGCTGCACAGCATCCAGAACGCCACCAGTTGGACCAGAACGAGTGCGCCCAGCGCGCCCCACAACAAGCGGTTTTGCGGAAGCTGCTGGCGATCGTCGTGGCTGTCGGCGGTGATGGCTGGCATGGCGGTTTACCTCGGTACATTGATCCTAAGCTCGCGCACTGGAGCACGCCAGCGCCGCTTTCGCGACATGCTGTAGGACAGTAGCTCGACAGCTCAGTCAACCCTAGGCCGCACCATCACATCGCGTTCAGTGCCCGGGTGGTTGGCCGTCGGTCCGACCGTGCGGAAAGCCGTGCACGACATCACGAGCTGTTGCGCGCCACCGACGAAGCACGCGCGTCCTGCGCAAATCGGCGCTTCTATTCGCCGAAGATGTTGCGCAGTGACCGCAAGCGTGCACTGACAACGCGCGATGCGTGGGCGGCGGTTTACTCGACTTTGACTCCCTGCGAAGCGAGCGCACACGTGGAGGGGCTCCAGGCTCCGCAAAATGGATGACAAGAAAAAACCAGAAGGAGACACCGATGAAGGAATGGTTGCTGGCCGGCGCGTTGCTGGCCGCGTTGCCGGCGCACGCCGATGAAGTGCGCGTGCTGGCGGCCGGTGCCGCGAAGCATGCACTGGAAGAAATCGCGCCCGCGTTCGAGCGCGCCAGCGGCCACACGCTGCGCGCGAGCTACGACACCGTGGGCGCGCAGCGCGATCGCGTGCTGCAAGCCGCGCCGGGCGCAGTGGCCGACCTCGTGGTCCTGAGCGATGCGGCCTTGCAGCAGCTGCGCGCGGCGGACCGCCTGCAGCCGCGCGCCGCCGTCCCGATCGGCCGTGTGCTCGTGTCACTGGCGGCGCCCGCGGGCCAGCCGTTGCCGGACATCTCGGATGCCGCGCGGCTGCGCGCCGCATTGCAGGCCGCACCCAGCATCGCGTTCGCCGACCCGGCGCGCGGCGCCACCGCCGGCACCCACTTCGCGAAGGTGCTGGACGCCCTTGCGCTGCGCGCGGAGATGGAGCCGAAGATGACGGTGCTGCCGTTCGGCGTCGACGTGATCACCGCAGTGGCGGCGGGGAAGTTCGCGCTGGGCGTGAGCCAGTCGAGCGAGATCATGGCGCACCCCGGCGTGCGCTTCGTCGGCGGCTTGCCGCCGCCGTATGCGCAGGCCACCGGCTACGGCGCGGCGCTGGCCAGTGGCAGCGCTGGCGCGGCAGCCTTGCTGGAATACCTGGCGCAGCCGGCGGCGCAGGCAGCCTGGCGGGCCAGCGGCTTCACCGCGCCCTAGACGCCTGCCCCCGGCTCAGGCCCTGGGCAGCGTCACGCCCTTCTGCCCCTGGTACTTGCCGCCGCGGTCCTTGTAGCTGGTCTCGCACTCTTCGTCGCTCTCGAAGAACAGCACCTGGGCGCAGCCCTCGCCGGCGTAGATCTTGGCCGGCAGCGGCGTGGTGTTGGAGAACTCCAGCGTCACGTAGCCTTCCCATTCCGGCTCGAACGGCGTCACGTTGACGATGATGCCGCAGCGGGCATAGGTGCTCTTGCCCAGGCAGATGGTCAGCACGTTGCGCGGAATGCGGAAGTACTCCAGCGTGCGCGCCAGGGCGAAGCTGTTCGGCGGGATGATGCAGACGTCGTCGTGGAAGTCGACGAAGCTCTTCTCGTCGAAGTTCTTCGGGTCCACCACCGTGCTGTGGATGTTGGTGAAGACCTTGAATTCCGGCGCGCAGCGGATGTCGTAGCCGTAGCTGGAGGTGCCGTAACTGATCACGCGGCGGCCCTCCACCTCGCGCACCTGGCGGGGTTCGAA
>JAQGMU010000237.1 GCA_028292195.1 Ramlibacter sp.
CCGGAGATCGCCCACACCCTGCGCGACCGCAAGCTGGGCCACCTGGGCGCGCTGGAACCGCAGGCGATCATCTCGGCCAACATCGGCTGCATCCAGCACCTGCAAGGCGGCACGGCGACGCCGGTGAAGCATTGGGTGGAAGTGCTGGACGACGCTCTCTCTTAGGGCGGCGCCATCACAGGCGTTTGCGAAAGTACACCACCCGTTCGGTTTCGTCGAAGCCCAGCGCGCCGTGCATGGCGTGGCTGGCCGTGTTCTGCAGCAGCGCGTCGGAGGCGAACTCGCTGCAGCCCTGCTCGCGCGCCCACTGCTCGGTGCACGCCACCAGCGCGCGGGCCACGCCGTGGCGGCGGTGGGCGGGCGCCACGTAGAGGCCTTCGAGGAAGGCCACGGGGCTGCTGTCGGTGCCGTTCACGTGGTCGCGGCGCAGCGCCACTTCGACGAAGCCCTGCGGCTCGCCGCCGGCGCTGCGGGCAATGAAGTTGCCGTAGCGCCGCGGTTCGGCGCAGAAGGCCCGCATCTCGCGCAGCTGGTCGGACTCATCGCCGGGCCAGAGCGCCTGCCGCAGCTGCAGCCAGCCCACGTCATCGGCGATACAGGCCTGGATGACGCTCATGGAAGCGTCTCGGGCCTCAGCTTGCCAGCGCGGCCTCGATGTCCTTGGCCAGCGAGGCCGGCGCGTCCTGCGGCGCATAGCGCTTGATCACCTCGCCGTCCTTGCCGACCAGGAACTTGGTGAAGTTCCACTTGATGCCCTTGGTGCCCAGCAGGCCGGGGGCCTCGGCGGTCAACCACTTGTACAGCGGGTGCGCGGCGTCGCCATTGACGTCGATCTTGGACATCATGGGGAAGGACACGCCGAAGTTCCTGGTGCAGAAGGCGCCGATCTCCTCGTTGCTGCCGGGGTCCTGGGCGCCGAACTGGTTGCAGGGAAAGCCCAGCACCGCCAGGCCCTTGGGCCCGTAGCGCTGGTGCAGTTCCTCCAGCCCGCCGAACTGCGGCGTGAAGCCGCAGGCGCTGGCCGTGTTGACGATCAGCAGGACCTGGCCGCGGTAGTCCGCCAGCGGGGCGGCGCTGCCGTCGATCCGCTGGGCCTCGAAGTCGTAGACGCTTGGCATGGCTTATTGTGCCCCCGCTGCCGCAGGCGTGCGCGCCGGCCAGGCCGACCACGCCGCCGCCGCGAGGATCAGCGCGCCCCCGAGCAGCACCCGCGGCGCCAGTGCCGCCGCTCCCAGGGCCACCGAGGACAGGCTGGCGAACACCACTTCCGACAGCATGACCAGCGCAGTGGTGTGGGCGGCCAGCCGCGATGCGCCGTACTGCAGGGCCAGGTTGCCGGCCAGGAAGCCCAGTGCGAGCACCAGCGCCAGCAGCAGGCCGGCGGGCGGCAAGGCCGGCACGGGTGCCACCGTGCCTTGCACCAGGCCGTAGCTGGCGACGGCCGCGGCCAGCACGGAGCCGCCGCCGAACATCGCCAGCACCCGCGATTCAGCCGGCACGTCGTTCAACCGCCGCAGCAGCACGTTGGTCAGGGCAAAGCTGAAGCCGCCCATCAGCGCCAGCAGGTCGGGCTGGCTGCGCGGCACCGGCCAGCCGCTGCCGGGCGTGTGCAGCACCGTCACCACGCCGGCCAGCGCCAGGGCCAGGCGGGCGAAGGCCACCGGCGTGGGCCGATCGCCGAGCAGCAGCCAGGCGAGCAGCACCGACCAGGCCGGCATCAGGTAGAACAGCAGCACCACGCGAACGACATCGCCCTCGGTCACCGCCCAATTGAAGCCGACGTTGGTCAGGCCAGCGGCCACGGCCAGCAGCCACAGCAGGGGGTGGCGGGACCACCCGGCCAGCGCTCGCGGCCGCGCGGCGACGGTGCAGGCCAGCGAAACCGCGTAGATCAGCGCGGTGGACCAGAGCGGATGCACGCCGTGCTCCTGCAGCGCGCGGAACGGCCACCAGGAGATGCCCCAGACGAAGGCGTTCAGGACCAGCGCCAGCACCGGCGCCGTCCGCCCCTCCTTACCCATGTATGTGGTCGTGGCGGGCCAGTGCCAGCAGGTGGTCGACCTCGTCCTTGTGCACGATGCAGTTGCGGGCGTGCCAGCGCTGGATCAGCCACATCACGCCGGCCACCACGATGCCGAAGGCGGTGATGGCGCCGAAGGCCGACATGCCCAGGCCGGCCGACAGGCTGTAGAAGGCGCCCAGGCCCAGGATGCAGGCCTGCTCGTTGAAGTTCTGCACGGCGATCGAGCGGCCGGCGCCCATCAGGTTGTGCCCGCGGTGCTGCAGCAGCGCGTTCATCGGCACCACCAGGTAGCCGCCCAGCGCACCCAGCAGGATCAGGAAGGGCGCGGCCACCCAGGCGCTGTGGATGAAGTTCATGGCGATCACCAGCAGGCCCATGGCGATGCCCATCGGCATCACGCTGGTGGCCTTGTCCAGCCGCATCCGGATCGACGCCGCGATGGCGCCGACGGCGGTGCCCAGCGCCACCACGCCGGACAGGCTGGAAGCCTGCGTGGTGCTGTAGCCCAGGGCCGCCGCGCTCCAGGCCAGGATGATGTAGCGCAGGTTGCCGCTCACGCCCCAGAACAGCGTGGTGGTGGCCAGCGAGATCTGGCCCAGCTTGTCGCGCCACAGGCGGGCGTTGCAGCTCCAGAAATCGGGCACCAGTTCCAGCAGGTTCTTCGGCAGCGGCCGCATCTCGACTTCGGTGTTCGGGATGCGGGTGTTGAACCAGGCCGCGATCGCGTAGACGAAGATCAGCACCGAGATGGCCGCTTCCGGCGCCGTGTCGACGCCGGTGTCGAACAGCGGGAAGTCGAACGACAGCATGCGGCTGGAGATCGCGTGGCCCACCAGCTGGCCGCCCAGCAGGATGCCCAGGATGATGGAGCCGATGGTCAGGCCTTCGATCCAGCCGTTGGCCTTGACCAGCTGGGACGGCGGCAGCAGCTCGGTAAGGATGCCGTACTTGGCCGGCGAGTAGGCTGCCGCGCCCAGCCCCACGATGGCGTAGGCCAGCAGCGGGTGCGAGCCGAACAGCATCATCAGGCAGCCGAAGACCTTGATGAAGTTGCTGACGAACATGACCTTGCCCTTGGGCAGGGCGTCGGCGAAGGCGCCCACGAAGGGGGCCAGCACCACGTAAAAAAGGGCGAACATGGGCACCAGCGCCGCCGCCTGCCAAGTCGGGGCCCGGGAAGACTTCAACAGTTCGACGGCGGCGATGAACAGCGCATTGTCGGCAAGCGACGAGAAGAACTGCGCCGCCATGATGGTGTAGAAACCGCGCTTCATCCGGTGCGTAGGGGAGCGGGATCAGCCTGGCTGGTCCCGTCAAATTTCTGCTGTCTCCAAGCGACACGGGGTTATATCACGGTAGGTAATGACAAAATCCCCGCCATGCCCCGCCCGATCGTCGCCACTATCCACCTCGACGCCCTCCGGCACAACCTGGCGCGCCTGCGCACCGCGGCGCCGGATGCCAAGCTTTGGGCCGTGGTCAAGGCCAATGCCTATGGTCACGGCATCGAGCGCGCCTACGAAGGCCTGCGCGGCGCCGACGGCTTCGCCCTGCTGGACCTGCAGGAGGCCGAGCGGGTGCGGGCGCTGGGCTGGCGCGGGCCCGTCCTGCTGCTGGAAGGGGTGTTCGAGCCGCGCGACCTGGAGCTGTGTTCGCGCCTCGGCCTGTGGCACACCGTGCATTGCGACGAGCAGATCGAGATGCTCGCGGCCCACAAGACGCAGGTGCCGCACCGCGTGTTCCTGAAGATGAATTCGGGCATGAACCGCCTGGGCTTCACGCCGCAGCGCTACCGGGCCGCCTGGACCCGGCTGGACGCGCTGCCGCAGGTGGAAGAAATATCCCTGATGACGCATTTCAGCGACGCCGACGGCGAGCGCGGCATCGCCCACCAGCTGCAGGTGTTCCTGGAGGCCACGCGCGACCTGCCGGGCGAACGGACCCTGGCCAACAGCGCCGCGGCCCTGCGCCATGCCGCCGACGCGCAGGTGCGCGGCGACTGGATCCGCCCTGGCGTCGCCGTGTATGGCAGCGCGCCGGACTATCCCGAGCACGACATCGCGCACTGGGGGCTGCAGCCCACCATGACGCTTTCCAGCCGCATCCTGGCCGTGCAGCAGCTGCAGGCGGGCGACACCATCGGCTACGGCTCCAGCTTCACCGCCGACGGCCCGTTGCGGGTCGGCGTGGTCGCCTGCGGCTACGCCGACGGCTACCCGCGCCACTGCACTACCGGCACGCCGGTGCTGGTGGCCGGCGTGCGCACCCGGCTGGTCGGCCGGGTCAGCATGGACATGATCGCGGTCGACCTGACGCCGGTGCCCGGCGCCGGCTTCGACAGCGAAGTGACGCTGTGGGGCCGCGCTTCGAACGGCGCAGTGCTGGCCATCGACGAAGTGGCGAAAAGCGCCGGAACCCTGGGCTACGAGCTGATGTGCGCGCTGGCGCAACGGGTCCCTGTGGCCGTGGCGTAGGTTGCGCGAGCCCAGCCTGCAGTGCGGCTAGCGGTAGACCTCGCGGCGATTTCCTACCCGCAGCACGCGGACCACGATCCGGCGGTCCTGAATGTCGCAAATGATGCGCCAGTCGCCGACGCGGTACTTCCAGTAGGTACCCAGCTTGGCGCCGGCCAGGGCCTCGCCGATGCTGCGCGGATCTTCCAGCGGCGCCAGACGTTCGCGGAGGAACGCGAGAACGCGGGACTGGACCTGCTTGTCCAGCTTTTTCAGGTCCTTGACGGCATCGGGGTCGAACTCAACGATCCAGACCAAGCTGCTTCTCCACCTCTTGCAGCGGGATGGTCTTGCGGTTCTTGCGCGCGCGCGCTTCAGCGAGGTAAAAGTCCTCGAGATCGTCGATGTATTCGAGGATGGCTTCGCGCGCCAGGGTGGTCTTCGTACGGCCGGTTTCCTGCGCCAGTGCGGCCAGCCTCTCTTCGATTTCGACGGGCAACCTGATGGCCAGCATGTCCCACACTCCTGCTATACGTGTATATCAATTTTAGGCGCCAAAGGTCGCGGACGCAACAGCGGAGGCCACCGTGCGCCGCGAGGTGCAACCCACGCCGCTGCGCTTGGCGGCTGCCCGCCCGTTACCTTCTTCGGAGCCCCAACGCCACCACCGCTCCCACCACCAGCAGAGCCCCGCCGACCTGCACGGTCGCAATGGCCTGGCCCAGGATCAGCCACGCCAGCACCAGCGCGAACACCGGCTCCACGTTCATGATCGCCGAATTGCCGACCACGCCCAGGCGCGGCAGCACCGTGAACATGATGGTGAAGGCGGTGCCGTAGAGAAAAGTCAGTGTCGCAAGTCCACCCCAGCCCGCCGGCGCCGTCGGCAGGTGGAAGCCGCCTTGCAAGGCCACCGCGGCCAGCGCCACCAGGCCGGCCATCGTCATGGCGGTCGCGGTGCGCACACGGCCGTCGACGTCGCCGGCCTCGTGTTGCGTCAGCACCAGCGCCAGGCCGAAGGTGGCCGCCGCCGCCAGGGCGAAGCCCACGCCCGCGCCGATGCGGGCCCACTGCCCTGACGCGCCCAAGCCGGAAGCGGCGCCGAACACGTCCAGCGCCAGCGCCAGGCCGACCAGGATCACCGGCATCGCCACCAGCATGGCCTTCTCGGGCCGCTGGCGGTAGACCATGAACGACCAGGCCGCCGTCCAGATCGGGTAGGTGTTGAAGGCCAGCAGCGCCAGCGCCACCGGCAGCCGCGCCACCGCCGAATACAGGCACAGGCTCTGCACCCCGATCAACAGGCCGATGGCCGGCAGCATGCGCTTGTGGCGCGCCGTGAAGCGCACCCGCACACCCTGCGCCGCGAGGATGGCGACGATCACCAGCGCGGTCACGACGCTCCGGAACACGACCGCGGTGGCGACGTCGACGCCGTTGTTGAACGCGATGCGGGCGGCCACGTGGTTGGCGCCCATCATCAGTGCGATCAGCAGCAGCGTCGCGAACGCCGTCCCGCTGATCGCCCTGGCCGGAGCCGCAATGGCCGCCATGCGCTAGTAGAGGCCGTGCACGCGCGCGTGCAGCCGGCTCAGGCCCAGCAGCGCGTCGGTGAACGGCGTGGCGACGCCGGTGAGCGTGCCGAGCTCCTTCACCACCGTCACCAGGGCGTCGAGCTCCACCGGCTTGCCGGCCTCCACGTCCTGCAGCATCGAGGTCTTGAAGGCGCCCAGCTTGCGCGTGATCTGGTGCCGGTCTTCCGGCTGCTGCGCGATCGGGATGCCGATCCGGCCGCCGATCTCGCGCGCCTCCAGCATCACGGCGGAGATGAAGCCGCGCACCAGGTCGTCGTTGAGGATCAGGTCGGTGGTGGCGCCGGTCATCGCGCTGACCGGGTTGACCGTCATGTTGCCCCACAGCTTGTACCAGGCGTCCTTCTGGATCTGCTCGGACAGTTCGA
>JAQGMU010000255.1 GCA_028292195.1 Ramlibacter sp.
GCAATTCGTACCTCTTCGGCGGCAACGCGCCGTATGTCGAGGAGATGTACGAAAACTACCTGGCCAATCCAGGCAGCGTTCCCGACAACTGGCGCGACTACTTCGACGCCCTCCAGAACGTTCCCGCGGCCGACGGCAGCAATGCCAAGGACGTCCCGCACCTACCCGTCGTCAATGCCTTCGCCGAGCGTGCCAAGCAGGGCGGCACCCGCGTCATCGTGGCCGGCGGTGCCGACTCCGAACTGGCCCGCAAGCGCACCGCCGTCCAGCAGCTGATCGCCGCCTACCGCAACGTCGGCGCGCGCTGGGCGGATCTCGATCCGCTGAAGCGCACCGAGCGCGAAAAGATCCCGGAGCTGGAGCCTTCCTTCTACGGCTTCAGCGATGCCGACCAGGAGACGGTGTTCAACATCAGCAACACCTTCTACGGCAAGGACACGATGTCCCTGCGCGAGCTGATCAACGCGCTGCGCGAAACCTACTGCAGCACCATCGGCGCCGAGTACATGTACATCAGCGACCAGGCGCGCAAGCGCTGGTGGCAGCAGAAGCTGGAATCCATCCGCAGCAAGCCGCAGTTCACGGCCGAAAAGCGCCGCCACATCCTCGACCGCCTGACCGCGGCCGAGGGCCTGGAGCGCTTCCTGCACACCAAGTACGTGGGCCAGAAGCGCTTCTCGCTGGAAGGCGGCGAGAGCTTCATCCCGGCCATGGACGAGCTGATCCAGCAGGCCGGCGCCAAGGGCGTGCAGGAGATCGTGATCGGCATGGCCCACCGCGGCCGCCTGAACGTGCTGGTCAACACCCTGGGCAAGATGCCCGCGGACCTGTTCGCCGAGTTCGACCACACCGCGCCCGAGGACCTGCCTTCCGGCGACGTCAAGTACCACCAGGGCTTCAGCTCCGACGTCACCACCCCCGGCGGCCCGGTGCACCTGTCGCTCGCCTTCAACCCCTCGCACCTCGAGATCGTCAACCCGGTGGTCGAGGGCTCGGTGCGCGCCCGCATGGATCGCCGCGCCGACCCGCTGGGCAAGCAGGTGCTGCCGGTGCTGGTGCACGGCGACGCCGCCTTTGCCGGCCAGGGCGTGGTGATGGAGACCCTGGCGCTGGCCGAGACCCGTGGCTACTTCTCGGGCGGCACGGTGCTCATCGTCATCAACTACCAGATCGGCTTCACCACCTCCGATCCGCGCGACGCCCGCTCCACGCTGTACTGCACCGACGTCGTCAAGATGATCGAGGCGCCGGTGCTGCACGTGAACGGCGACGATCCGGAAGCCGTGGTGCTGGCCACCCAGCTGGCGCTCGACTACCGCATGGAGTTCGAGAAGGACGTGGTGGTCGACATCATCTGCTTCCGCAAGCTGGGCCACAACGAGCAGGACACGCCCTCGCTCACCCAGCCGCTGATGTACAAGAAGATCGCCGCCCACCCCGGCACGCGCCGCCTCTACGCCGACAAGCTGGCCGCCCAGGGCATGGGCGAGTCGCTGGGCGACGACATGGTCAAGGCCTACCGCGCCGCCATGGACGCCGGCAAGCACACGGTCGACCCGGTGCTGTCCAACTTCAAGAGCAAGTACGCAGTCGACTGGGCGCCGTTCCTGGGCCGCAAGTGGACGGACAACGCCGACACCGCGATCCCGCTGGCCGAGTGGAAGCGCCTGGCCGAGCGCATCACGACGGTGCCGGCCGACTTCGCCGTGCACCCGCTGGTGAAGAAGGTGCTGGAAGACCGCGCCACCATGGGCCGCGGCGAAGCCAACGTCGACTGGGGCATGGGCGAGCACATGGCCTTCGCCTCGCTGGTCGCCTCCGGCTACCCGGTGCGCCTGTCGGGCGAGGACGTGGGCCGCGGGACCTTCACCCACCGCCACGCCGTGCTGCACGACCAGAGCCGCGAGCGCTGGGACACCGGCAGCTACACCCCGCTGCAGAACGTGGCCGACAACCAGGCTCCGTTCATCTGCATCGACTCCATCCTGTCGGAGGAGGCGGTGCTGGGCTTCGAGTACGGCTACGCCTCCAACGATCCCAACACGCTGGTGATCTGGGAGGCGCAGTTCGGCGACTTCGTCAACGGCGCCCAGGTGGTGATCGACCAGTTCGTCGCTTCAGGCGAGGTGAAATGGGGCCGCGTCAACGGCATCACGCTGATGCTGCCGCACGGCTACGAGGGCCAGGGCCCCGAGCACAGCTCGGCCCGCCTGGAACGCTTCATGCAGCTGTCGGCCGACATGAACATGCAGGTCTGCCAGCCGACCACGGCCAGCCAGATCTTCCACCTGCTGCGCCGGCAGATGGTGCGCAACCTGCGCAAGCCGCTCGTGATCATGACGCCGAAGTCGCTGCTGCGGAACAAGGACGCGACCTCGCCGCTGTCCGAGTTCACCAAGGGCGGCTTCCAGACCGTGATCCCGGAGAACAAGGAGCTCAAGGCCGACAAGGTCAAGCGCCTGGTCGTCTGCTCGGGCAAGGTCTACTACGACCTGGCCAAGAAGCGCGAGGAGAAGGGCTCCGACGAAGCGGCCATCATCCGCGTGGAGCAGCTCTACCCCTTCCCGCACAAGGCCTTCGCCGCGGAGCTGAAGAAGTACCCGAACGTCACCGACATCGTGTGGTGCCAGGACGAGCCGCAGAACCAGGGCGCGTGGTTCTTCATCCAGCACAACATCCACGAGAACATGCAGGAAGGCCAGAAGCTGGGCTACGCCGGCCGCGCGGCCTCGGCCTCGCCGGCGGTGGGCTACTCGCACCTGCACGTGGAGCAGCAGAAGGCGCTGGTCGACGCGGCCTTCGGCAAGCTCAAGGGCTTCGTTCTCACAAAGTAACCAGCACCGTGTCATCCCGGGCTGGCCCCGGGGTCCACGGCGGCCTGGATGCCGGGTCAAGCCCGGCATGACATCCTCTAGAAAGAATTCAAATGGCTATCGTTGACGTGAAGGTCCCGCAACTGTCCGAGTCGGTTGCGGAAGCGACCCTGCTGCAGTGGAAGAAGAAAGCCGGCGATGCGGTGGCGCTGGACGAAATCCTGATCGAGATCGAGACCGACAAGGTGGTGCTCGAAGTGCCGGCTCCCGCGGCGGGCGTGCTGGCCGAGATCCTGGTGGCCGATGGCGGCACCGTGATCGCCGAACAGGCGATTGCAAAGATCGACACCGAAGGCAAGGCTGCCGCGGGCGCCCCCGCTCCCGCCGCGGCTGCACCGGCTCCCGCCGCCCC
>JAQGMU010000259.1 GCA_028292195.1 Ramlibacter sp.
AAGCTGCGCATCAACGACCTCTATGCGCAGGCGATTCGCCAGCAGCGCGGCAGCAACGGCGGCGGGCTGGGGGCGAGGCTGCAGGAAGCCCGCTGGTTCATGAAGAACATCCAGCAGCGCTTCGACACCATCCTGCGCGTGTCCGGCGCAATCGTCGAGCGGCAGCGCAACTTCTTCACCCATGGCGAGCTCGCCATGCGGCCGCTGGTGCTGCGCGAGATCGCCGACGAGCTCGGCCTGCACGAGTCGACCATCTCGCGCGTGACCACGGCCAAATACATGTCGACGCCGTTCGGCACCTTCGAGCTGAAGTACTTCTTCGGCTCGGCGCTGGGCACCGAAACCGGCGGCAATGCCTCCAGCACCGCGGTGCGGGCGCTGATCAAGCAGTTCGTCGCCGCCGAAAGCACCAAGAAGCCGCTGTCCGACAGCCAGATCTCCGAGATGCTCAAGGAGCAGGGCATCGAGTGCGCGCGCCGGACGGTCGCCAAATACCGCGAGGCGCTGAGAATCGCGCCCGCCAACCTGCGCAAGGCGCTGTGAGCTGCGCCATCGACGGACTGCTGTAGGCTGGCGGTGAGCGCGCAGCCGAACCCCAGCTCTTCCATCGCGACCCAATACGAATGAACGATCTCCAACTGTTCCTGCCCTGCGCGGGCGGCGTCGAAACCTACCTGGCCGAGGAAGTGGCGCGCATCTGCGGCGCCGCGGCGCGCGACTTGCGCTCCGCCCGCGGCGGCGTGCAGCTGCAGGCCGACTGGGACGCCGTGATGCGCCTCAACCTGCACAGCCGCCTGACCCAGCGGGTGCTGGTGCAGCTGTTCCACGGCCCCTACCGCAGCGAAGACGACATCTACGCCGCCGCCGCGGATGTGGCCTGGGAAGACTGGTTCACGCCGCGCGAGAGCTTCAAGATCGAGCTGACCTCGCACCAGAGCCCGCTGAAGAGCCTGAATTTCGCGGCGCTGAAGGTCAAGGACGCCGTGGCCGACCGCTTTCGCGAGCGCGGCGGCGTGCGGCCCGACGTCGACACCCAGCGGCCCGCGGTGCGCGTGTTTGCCCACCTGGCCGCCGAAGCGGTGACGCTCTACATCGACAGCTCGGGCGAGCCCCTGTTCAAGCGCGGCTGGCGCGAGGACAAGGGCGATGCGCCGCTGAAGGAAACCCTGGCGGCCGCGATGATCGCCGCCAGCGGCTGGAACGCCACCACGCCCCTGTACGACCCGTGCTGCGGCAGCGGCACCATCGCCATCGAGGCGGCGCAGATCGCCTGCAACATCGCGCCCGGCCTGCTGCGGCGCTTCGGCTTCGAGCGGCTGCGGCCGCACGCGGCGGCGAGTTGGCAGGCCGTGAAGGCCGAGGCCATGGCGGCGCGGCGGGCGCCCGCGGCGCCCGTGTTCGGCAGCGACGTCGCCTTCCGCATGGTCGATTTCGCCCAGCGCAATGCGCAGCGCGCCGGCGTCGCCGACGCCATCGAGTTCCGCGGCGGCGACGCCCTGCAACGCATGCCGCCGATCGACCAGCCCGGCGTGATGCTGCTGAATCCTCCCTACGGCGAGCGCATCGAGGTCGGCGGCATCGCCGCGCCCGGCCGCGGCGGCCGCGAGCAGGCCCAGATGGAAGAAGCCGGCGACTTCTTCACCCAGCTCGCCTCGCACTGGAAGAAGCACTACGCCGGCTGGACGGCCTGGGTGCTGTCGCCGGACCCCAAGCTGCCGACCCGCATGCGGCTGAAGGAGTCGCGCCGGGTGCCGATGTGGAACGGCCCGATCGAATGCCGGCTGTTCCGCTTCGACATGGTGGCCGGCTCGGCCCGCACGGATCGGGGTCCCCAGGAAAAGGGCTAGCCCTTTTCCCGGGGTGATCCATGCAGCTGGTTCTTGACACCAACGTGGTGCTGGACCTGCTGGTGTTCGGCGACGCCGCCGCCCAGCCGGTAAAGCAGGGCCTGGAAGCCGGTTCGCTGCGCTGGCTGGCCACCGCCGCCATGCGCGAGGAGCTGGCGCGGGTGCTGGCCTATCCGAAGCTGGCGCCCCGCGTCGCCTTCCACCGCGGCAGCGCCGACGCGGTGCTGCGGGACTTCGACCGCCAGGCCGCCCTGGTGCCGGCGGCGGAAAAGGCCAGCGTCACCTGCGGCGACCCGGACGACCAGAAGTTCATCGACCTGGCGGTGGCGCACCGCTGCCCGCTGGTGAGCAAGGACTTCGAAGTCCTGCGCATGAAGAAGCGGCTGGCCCAGCTGGAAGTGCTGGCCACATCCTCCTGGGTCGGCTGAAGCAACAATCGTTAGCGCTGGTTTCCTACGCGCACCGCAATCGGGCGCTGACTTGGCCCAGGCGGCCCCGCGGTAACGTGGCGCCATTCACAGGGATCACCACCATGGCCGACACCACACTCAAGGACCAGGCTGCCAGCAACTCGGTGGCCGCCGCCCCGGCGCGCGCCGACTGCGACGAATGCGTCGGCTCGGGCGGCTGGTACCGCTATGACCCGTCGCTCGAATCCTCGCCCGGACGGCTTTACCTGTCCTGCGTGCAGTGCCAGGGTAGCGGCCGGACGGCGCTGGCGCGCGGCTGAATACTACGCCGCTCGTCGCCCGGGGCGCATCCAGCAGCCGCCCGGCGCCGACAAGGGGGCGAACTGGCACGTGGGATGCTAGCCAGCATCGACAAACACCAACGATCAAAGCCATGAACGCCGACCTGGAGGAAGACCGCAACGCCCGTCTGGTGCGCAACCTGATGGCCCTGCGCATGGTCTTGGCGATGGACCAGATGCAGACCGGCAAGTGGGGCGACCGCATCGCGGAGCTCGACGAGGAACTGGCGACCCTGGGACACGACATGAAGTCGACCGCCGCCTGCGCCGCCGAGGGCTTGCGGCGCACCTTCCTGCTGCCCCGCCTGATCAACCGAAGAAGCCGCGCAGCGCACCGGCCACCGGCCCGGGCAACTCCTCGGGAATGAAGTGTCCGGCGGGCAGCGCACTGCCCGTCACCCGGCCGGCGCACTGCGCCTGCCACAGGGCCAGCGGCTCGAACATCTTGCCGACCAGCCCCCGTTCTCCCCAAAGGACCAGCGTGTCGCAGGCAATCTTCTTGTCCTGGGCCCGGCTGGCGCGGTCATGCGCGAGGTCGATGCCGGCACCGGCGCGGTAGTCCTCGCAGGCAGCGTGGATCGACTCGGCACGGCAGAAGCAGCGCTCGTACTCGTGCAGCGCTTCCGGCTCCAGGTGGTCCAGGCCGTCGGCGCCCCAGCCGCCCAGCTTGGTGCGCAGATACATGCGCGCGTCGCCGCCGATCATCTTTTCGGGCAGCGGCGCCGGCTGGATCAGGTGGAACCAGTGGTAGTAGGCACGGGCGAACGCCATGTCGGTGGCCTCGTACATGTCCAGCGTCGGCGCGATGTCGATCAGCGCCAGCTTCCAGACCTTGTCCGCGTGGTCCAGTGCCAGCCGGTGCGCCACCCGCGCGCCGCGGTCGTGCCCGCAGACGTGGAACTGCGGCTTGCCCAGCCCCGCCATCAGCGCCACCACGTCCTGCGCCATGGCCCGCTTGCTGTAGTTGGCGTGGTCCTGCTCGCCCGCCGGCTTGGGCGCGTCGCCATAACCGCGCAGGTCCGGCAGCACCAGGAAGTAGTGCTCGCGCAGCTGCTGGGCCACCCGGTGCCACATGGCATGGGTCTGCGGAAAGCCGTGCAGCAGCACCAGCGCCGGCTTGTTGCGCCGGCCGCCGATGCGGGCATGGGCCCAGCCGCCCGGAATGGGGTAGGTGGCTTCTTCGAAACCCTGGAACCAGCTCATGGCGATCCTTGGCCGACGGTTGCAACATTCTGCACCGCCGCCGGCTGGCGCAACAACAGGGTTCAGCCGAGCAGCTCGAGCAGCCGGCGCAGGGCGTGGTCCACCGTGGCCGAACGCACCGCCGCCCGGTCGCCGGGAAAACGCCGGGTTTCGCTGGAGAGCTGGCCGTCGACCTGGAGTCCGAACCAGACCGTGCCCACCGGTTTGGCGGCGCTGCCGCCGGTGGGGCCGGCGACGCCGGTCACCGCCACGCTGACCCGGGCCCGCGAGTGCCGGATGGCGCCGAAGGCCATGGCCCGCGCCACCACCTCGCTGACCGCGCCGTGCTGCGCGATCAACCCGGGCGCAACGCCCAGCAGCTCGGTTTTGGATTCGTCGGAATAGGTGACGAAGCCGCGCTCGAACCAGTTGCTGGAGCCGCTCAGGTCGGTGCAGGCGGCGGCGATCATGCCGCCGGTACAGCTTTCGGCCGTCGCCAGCAGCCAGCCGCGGGCCTGCAGCGCCGCGGCAAGCTGCTCGCACAGCGCGGATGTGGGGGTTGCGTTCACCATAGGCGCCTCCAGGCGGCGATCACCAGCAGCGTGCAAAAGGCCGCGACCAGGTCGTCCGCCATGATGCCGAAGCCGCCGCGCCAGCCCAAGCCCTTGAAGTGGCGGTCGGCCCAGGCCACCGGCCCGGGCTTGGCGGCGTCGAAGAAACGGAACAGGGCGAATGCCACCAGCTGGCCCAGCCAGCCGGCCGGCATGACCAGCCACAGCACGAGCCAGAACGCCGCCACCTCGTCCCACACCACCGAGGACGGGTCGGCCACGCCCATGTTGCGGGCCGTGATGGTGCAGGCCCACCAACCGAGCGGCCAGGCGGCGGCGACGACCCAGGCCAGCGCGGCGGGCGGCAGCCACAGCTGCAGCACCAGCCAGGCCAGCCAGCCCCAGAGCGTGCCGGCGGTGCCGGGCGCAAGCGGCGCCAGCCCGGCGCCGAGGCCGAGCGCCACCAAGTGGGCCGGATGCGAGGCCAGGAAACGGAAGCCGGGGCGGGCGATGCTCACAGGCAGCGGCCGTGGCTACGACGGAACTGGCGCGGCTCGACGGCGCTGCTGCTGGCCCACAAGCCGAGGTGAGCTTGCCGCGCCTCGTCTTCCAGCTTGGCATAGGGGCCGCGGCGGCCATGGAAGGTGGACGACCAGGCATGGCCTTCGCGCACCAGCCAGGCGTTGAGGTCGTAGCCGCGATGCCGCACCTGCGCCAGGGTGCGCTGGTACTCGTCGACGCCACGCGTGCGCACCACCACCGTCTGGTGCAGCACGCGGGCGGTCAGCGCGCGTGTGGCCTGCGGCCCGAAGGCCTGGCAGGTCTCCGGCGCGTCGACGTCGACCAGGCGAATCTCCACCGCTTCGCCGTGGCCGCCGGGCCTGACCCAGAGGGTGTCGCCGTCGGTGACGCGGCTGACGACGCCGCGGAAGGTGGCGGCCTGCAAGGGAAAGGCGGCGGCCAGCAGGGCCAGCAGCGAGAAGCGGAGGAGCCAGCGGCGCATGTCAGAGGAAGTGGTCGAAGCCGGCGAAGCGCTGCGCCAGCGGCTGGCCCTGCGCATCGTGCACCCGCAAGCCGCGCGTGCCGTCGATGTGCCCGATGCGCGTGACCGGCGTGCCGGTCTGGCGGGCGGCGGCCTCGACTTCGGCGCGGCGTGCGGCCGCTGCCGTGAAAGCCAGTTCGTAGTCGTCGCCGCCGGCCAGCACCAGCTCCAGGACCGCCGGCGTGGCCAGCTTCATGGCCGGGGCGGCGGCCAGCAGCGGCAGCACGCGTTCGGCCTCCAGCGTGGCGCCCACGCCGGAGCGATCCAGCACATGCCCCAGGTCGCCCAGCAAACCGTCGCTCAGGTCGATGGCGGCGCTGGCGATCCCGCGCAGGGCCAGGCCCAGGGCGACGCGCGCTTGCGGTTGCTCGAGCCGCAGCCGCGCCGCCTCGAACACCTCCTGCGGCAGCGAAAACGTGCCGCGAAAGGCCTCCAGCGCCAGCCGGGCATCGCCCAGCGTGCCGCTCACCCACACATCGTCGCCGGCCTGCGCGCCGGAGCGCAGCAGGGCCTGTCCGGCCGGCACCTCGCCGAACACGGTGATGTTGATCGCCAGCGGCCCGCGCGTGGTGTCGCCGCCGACCAACTCGCAGTCATGTCGATCCGCCAGCGCCAGCAGGCCCTCGGAAAAATCGGCCAGCCAGGGTTCGTCGATCCGCGGCAGCGCGATCGCCAGCGTGAAAGCGAGCGGCTGCGCGCCGCAGGCCGCCAGGTCGCTCAGGTTCACGGCAAGTGCCTTGTGCCCGAGCCGGCGCGGGTCCACCGTGGACAGGAAATGCCGGCCCTCCAGCAGCAGGTCGGTCGACACCGCCAGCTGCATGCCCGGCCGCGGCTGCAGCAGCGCGCAGTCGTCGCCCACGCCCAGCGGGCTGCGGCGCACCGGCCGGGTGAAGTAGCGCGCGATCAGGTCGAATTCGCCCATGACCAAGCTTAGCCCCGGCCGCGGAAACGTTCCGCCGCCTGCCGCACCATCTCCGCCAGCAGCCGCTCCCGCCCATTGGTTTCGCGCAGCCAGCGGGCGTCGTTGGCGCCGACTTCCGCCGAGCGGCGCAGCGTGTCGATCGAGCCGGCCGCCCCCAGCGCCTGCGCGTGCGGCGCGATCTGCTGAGCCGTCAGCGCGATGTGTTCGCGCAAGGGCATGTGCTCGCCGGTGACCGGATCCACGTACACCGCCTCCAGCCCGAAGCG
>JAQGMU010000286.1 GCA_028292195.1 Ramlibacter sp.
TCACCGGCGTCGCCGTGCCGCCTTGCAGGTGCTGGATGCAGCCGATGTTGGCCGAGATGATCGCCTGCGGTTCCAGCGCGCCCAGGTGGCCCAGCTTGCGGTCGCGCAGGGTGTGGGCGATCTCCGGCTGCAGCATGGAATAGGTGCCGGCCGAGCCGCAGCACAGGTGCGATTCGTTCAGCGCCACCCGCACCTGGAAACCCAGCTGCGTCATGAACTGCTCGACGCCGCCGCGCAGCTGCTGCCCGTGCTGCAAGGTGCAGGGCGGGTGGAAAGCGAGCAGGCCCGCGGCCGGCTTCACCTTGCCCTGCAGCGCGGCCACGAGGTCCGGCAACAGTTCGCTCAAGTCGCGCGTGAGTTCGCCGATGCGCCGCGCCTTCGCTGCATAGGCGGCGTCGTGCTGCAGCAGGTGCCCGTACTCGCGCACGGTGACGCCGCAGCCGGAAGCGTTCATAACGATCGCCTCGACCTCGCCGCGCTCCACGTCAGGCCACCAGGCGTCGATGTTGGCGCGCATCTGGGCGCGCCCGCCGTCCTGGTCGTTCAGGTGGAACCTGACCGCGCCGCAGCAGCCCGCCTGCGGCGCAACCATGGTCTGGATGCCGGCCGCATCGAGCACGCGCGCGGTGGCGCCGTTGATGTTCGGCATCATCGCCGGCTGCACGCACCCCGCCAGCAGCAGCACCTTGCGCGGATGCGTGCGCGTCGGCCAGGGGCCCGCGTCCTGGCGCGGCGGCACCTTCTCGCGCAGCGGCGCCGGCAGCAGCCCGCGCACCGCCTGCCCGAGCTTCATCGCCGGGGCGAACAGCGGCGAGGTCAGGCCTTCCTTCAGTGTCCAGCGCAGCATCCTGGAGCCCGCTGCGCGCGGCACCTTGCGTTCGACGATGGCGCGGCCGATGTCGACCAGCTTGCCGTAGTCCACCCCGCTCGGGCAGGTGCTTTCGCAGTTGCGGCAGGTCAGGCAGCGGTCCAGGTGCAGCTGGGTCTTGCGCGTCGGCGCCTCGCCTTCCAGCACCTGCTTGATCAGGTAGATGCGGCCGCGCGGGCCATCGAGCTCGTCGCCGAGCACCTGGTAGGTCGGGCAGGTGGCGGTGCAGAAGCCGCAGTGCACGCACTTGCGCAGGATGGCTTCGGCCTCGGCGCCCTCGGCGGTGCCCTGGAATTCGGGAGACAGGTGGGTCTGCATCAGGCCTCGGGAAAGAGCCGGCCGGGGTTGAAGATGCCGGCCGGGTCGAACTGGCGCTTCAGTTCGCGCTGGATCGTTGCCAGCGCGGGCGCCAGCGGTGGCTGCCGGCCGGTGCTTGCGGGGTCGGCAGCGCGAAACAGGGTGGCATGGCCGCCGGCGCGCGCGGCCAGCGCGCGCAGTGGCTCGCCCTGCCCAGGCGCGGCCCGCACCCAGCGCTGGGCGCCGTGCCACTCGACCAGCGGCGCCTCCGGCAGGTCCAGCACCGGCGCAGTCTGCGGCACCGAAAGCCGCCAGAGGTCGCGTGCCCCGCATGCTTCGAACCAGGGCAGCCGCTGTTCGCGGCAGGCGTCCCAGTCCGACGCGGACTGCGCGGGGTCCTGGCGCTCACCGCCCAGGCTGCGGCAGGCCGCTGCCACCGCCGCCACCGCACCGCGCAGGCGCAGGTAGAGCGTGCCGGCGCCGCCCTCGTCCTGCAGCCAGCAGCTGGCGTTCAGCGGCAGCGGCTGGCCGCCCCAGGCATTGAGTTTCCGCAGCGCCTCGTCCTGGCTCAGGGCGAACTTGAGCGTGGCCTCGGCCGGGGCCAGCGGCAGCACCTTGAGGCTGACCTCGGTCACCAGCCCCAGCGTGCCCAGCGCGCCGACCATCAGCCGCGAGACGTCGTAGCCGGCCACGTTCTTCATCACCTGGCCGCCGAACACCAGCTGCTCGGCCCGGCCGTTCACGAGTTGCAAGCCCAGCACGTAGTCGCGGACCGAACCGACGCTGGCCCGCGCCGGGCCCGACAAGCCCGTCGCCACCATTCCGCCGACGGTCGCTCCTGGCCCGAAGTGCGGCGGCTCGAACGGCAGGCTCTGCCCGCTTGCGGCCAGCAGCTGCTCCAGCTGCGCCAGCGGCGTGCCGGCGCGCACCGTCACCACCAGCTCGCTCGGCTCGTAGCTGACGATGCCGCTCAGCGCGCCGGTTTCCAGCGGTTCGCCGCCTACGGGCTCGCCATAGAAATCCTTGCTGCCGCCGCCGCGAATGGCCAGCGGCGTGCCGGCCGCGGCAGCGGCGCGTACACGATCGACCAGGTTGGTGAGGACTGCATCCATGCGGGCGATGTTAAGGGCCGGGGGCAGGGGGGCGCCGGCACCGGCCTTGATATTTTTTTGCGCTCAGTCCACGAAAAAATTGGTGGGCTGCCCAGGCACGTCCACCCGCATCGAAAGGACGCAGCCCGAATGCGGCAGCGCCTGCAGTTCCGCCTCGGGCCGGCCGTGGCGGGCACTCGTGAGGTACAGCGTGCGGCCGTCGGGGCCGCCGAAGCAGGGCATGGTGGGGCAGCGCACCGGCACTTCGAGCACGGCCGCGATGCTGCCATCGGGCGCCAGGCGCAAGAGACGGCCGCCTTCGTACATCGCGCACCAGTAGTGGCCTTCGGCATCGACCGCGGCGCCGTCGGGGCGGCCGCCGTAGCTAGGGTGACCCGGCTGCCACCCCGCTGGCTTGGGCGGGAACTGGTGGAACACGCGGTGGTGGCGCAGCACGTTGGCGCTCGGTTCCCAGTCCCACGCGTAGATGGCGTGGCTGGGCGTGTCGGCCCAGTACAGGCGGTCCCGCGCGGGCGCGAAGGCCAGGCCGTTCGCGGTGGTGGCATTGCCGGCCTTCAGCTGCACGATGGGCTTGCCGTGCTCGCCGTTGCCGGGGCGGCAGTCCAGGCAGTAGAGGTCCGCCTTGCGCGCGTCCTTCGGCTCGTAGACGGTGCCGGCCCAGAAGCGGCCCAGCGGGTCGGCCTTGCCGTCGTTGAAGCGCGAATGGGCCGCGTGGTCGAAGCGGACGATGGGCACCAGCAGACCGCCCCAGCTGCGCCCGCGGTAGATCCCATCGCGCAGGCCCAGCACCAGCCCGCCGCCGGCGGCAGGCGCCATGCAGCCCGGCTCCTGCGGCAGCTCCCACGCATCGAGCGCGCCGCTTTGCGGATGGAAGCGCCTTACCCGGCGGCCGGTGATGTCGACCCAGTACAGCCGCTGCTCGCCCGGATGCCAGAACGGCGACTCACCGAGTGCGTCCGGCGTGGCGACCGCCACTTCCCACTGCATCACGCCGCCTCCACCGCCAGGGTCATCTGCGCCATCATGCTTTCGCCCGGCTGCAGCACCCGCAGGCCGAGGTCGGCCGCCGCAGCGCCGGCGGCATACAGGTGCACCGCGTTGTTGACGTGGCTGACCGGCTCGATCGCCACGAAGTCGCGGCTGGCATTGGTGAAGACGACCAGCCGCGCCAGGCTCGATGTCAGGCGCACCTGCAGCGCTTCGTCGCGCAGCTGGGCCTGGCCGTTCCAGCCGTCGTAGCAATGATCGACGTCGAGGACGGCGCAGTCGGCCTCCAGCCCGCCGGAGACCCGGCGCACCGTGGGCAGCTTGTCCGGCCCCATCTCCCAACGGCCGCCGGCGCGAAAGGCGATGCGGCTGGCGGGCCGCTTGGGGAAGTACGGGTGCCAGCCCAGGCCGGCCGGCGCCGGCTGCTGCGCCTGGTTGGTCAGCGCCAGCGTCAGCTCCAGTCCCTCCGGGCTCAGCCGCAGCGTGTGCGAGCAATCGAAGGCGAACGGCCAGGCGGCATCGGGCGCGTGCTCGTAGGCCAGCATGGCAGAGGCGCCATCGGAGTCCAGGACGGTCCAGGGCCGCTGCCAACCGACGCCGTGGATGGCGTGGGGCTCGTCGCCGTCGTTGCGGACCAGCGGGTGCTGGGTGCCTTGCCAGACCAGCGTGGCCTGGCCGATGCGGTTGGAAAAGGGCACCAGCGGGTAACAGCCCGATTGCCGGCCGCTGTCCAGCTGAGCCGCCGGCGTCGAGCGCAGCACCGGCAGCGCGTCGAGCCAGAGGCCGGCGATGCAGCCGCCGAGTTCCGGCGCCAGCTCGCAGCGCAGCCGGCCCGCCTTCAGTTCGATCATCGCGTCTCCTGGCTCTTCTTGTGAGCCATTGTGCAGGAGGCGCCACGGCCGCGCTGCCTCGCCGCTACCATGGACACATGCAAGCCAAGGATGTGGACGCCGTGCCGCGGCGGGTGGAGGCAGCGCGCTATGCGCTGCTGCGCCGCCTCACGCTCGCCATGCGCCACCAGATGGTGGTGCACCTGCAGCCGATCGGCATGGTCAGCGAACTGATGGAGCGGCGCCTGCGCCAGCCCGAGCCGGACCTCTCGCAGCTGGGTGCAACGATGGACAAGGTGCAGGGCTTCGCGCGCGCGGGCGTCGGCGCCTCGCTCGATTTCGTCACCTGGCTGGCGCCCGAACCGGGCGTCGAGATCGCGCTGGATGCCGGCAGCGAGGAATCCGTGCGGCTCCTGCGCAGCGCCTTCAGCTTCAGCGGCTTCGCCTTGCGCAGCGCGGTCGGCGACTGGCCGCAGCCGGTGAGCCGGTCGGCCCTGCGCATGTTGCTGCCGGCGCTGCTGTTCGGGCTGGCCGACGAAGCCCAGGCCCCGGCCGACATCGCCGTGTCGGCGCAGGTCGACGCGCAGGGCCGCCTGCTGTTGCAAGTGCGGGTGCGGCCCGGCACCGGCAGCCCGGGCTTCGCGGCGCCCGCCAGCTACCGCGCGCTGGCCTGGGACGAAGTGGACCAGCTCGCGCGCAGCGAAGGCCTGGAGCTCACGCACACCGACGGCAGCGCCACGCTGCGCTGGCCGGCCTGAATAAAAAAAGCCCGCCGAAGCGGGCCCAACATCCAAAGGAGACCTTGCAGTCGACCGGCCGCGGCGTGCCCCGCGGACGGCAAACGGGTTGCTCAGCGGTTGTAGGCGGTTTCGCCGTGGCTGCTGATGTCGAGGCCTTCGCGCTCTTCCTCTTCGGTCACGCGCAGGCCGATCAGGAGGTCGACGATCTTGTAGCAGATGAAGGCCACAACGCCGGACCACACCAGGGTGGTCATGACGCCCTGGAACTGGATCCAGACCTGGCTGCCGATCGAGTAGTCGGGGCTCACCTTGTTGGCCACGTAGTCGTAGATGCCGACGCCGCCCAGCGAGGGGGAAGCGAACACGCCGGTCAGCAGCGCGCCCAGGATCCCGCCCACGCCGTGCACGCCGAACACGTCGAGCGCGTCGTCGGCGCCCAGCAGCTTCTTCAGGCCGTTGACGCCCCACAGGCAGATCAGGCCGGCCAGCAGGCCGATGACGATGGAGCCCATGACACCGACGAAGCCGCAGGCCGGGGTGATGGCCACCAGGCCGGCGACGGCACCGGAAGCAGCGCCCAGCATCGAGGCCTTGCCCTTGGACAGCGCCTCACCGGCGATCCAGGCGAGCGTGGCGGCGGCGGTGGCGAACA
>JAQGMU010000307.1 GCA_028292195.1 Ramlibacter sp.
CAACGCCAACATCGGGAATTCGGCTGTGACCTCAAGCATCGAGGAAGAAGTGGAAAAGCTGGTGTGGGCGATCCGCTGGGGAGCCGACACCGTGATGGACCTGTCCACCGGCAAGAACATACACACCACGCGGGACTGGATCCTGCGCAACTCGCCGGTGCCGATCGGCACCGTTCCGATCTACCAGGCGCGGGAAAAGGTGGGGGGCGTCGCCGAGGACCTGACGTGGGAGATCTTCCGCCACACGCTGGTCGAGCAGGCCGAGCAAGGCGTCGACTACTTCACCATCCATGCCGGCGTGCGGCTGCCATTCATCCCGCTGACGGCGGCGCGGCGCACCGGCATCGTTTCGCGCGGCGGCTCGATTCTGGCGAAATGGTGCATCGCGCACCACAGGGAAAACTTCCTCTACACGCATTTCGAGGAAATCTGCGAGATCATGAAAGTCCATGACGTCAGCTTCTCGCTCGGCGACGGGCTGCGCCCGGGCTCGGGAGCCGATGCCAACGACGAGGCGCAGTTCGCGGAACTACGCACGCTGGGCGAGCTGACCCGCGTCGCCTGGCAGCACGACGTGCAGACCATGATCGAAGGCCCGGGACACGTGCCCATGCACCTGATCCAGGCCAACATGGAGGAGCAGCTGAAGCACTGCCACGAGGCGCCGTTCTATACGCTGGGGCCGCTCACCATCGACATCGCACCCGGCTATGACCACATTGCCAGCGCCATCGGCGCGGCCATGATCGGCTGGTTCGGCACTGCCATGCTTTGCTACGTGACACCCAAGGAACACCTGGGCCTGCCCGATCGCGACGACGTCAAGCAGGGCCTCATCGCGTACAAGATCGCCGCCCACGCAGCCGACGTGGCGAAGGGCCATCCCGGAGCGGGCGCCCGGGACGAGGCGCTGTCCAAGGCACGCTTCGAATTCCGCTGGCAGGACCAGTTCAACCTGTCGCTGGATCCAGACACCGCCAGGGACTTCCACGACGAAACCCTGCCAGCCGACGGCGCCAAGGTGGCCCACTTCTGCTCCATGTGCGGCCCCAGGTTCTGCTCGATGAAAATCTCGCAGGATGTGCGCGACTTCGCCGCGGCGCAGGAAGGCATGGCGGCAAAGAGTGCCGAATTCAAGGCCGGGGGCGGCGAAATCTACGTTCCCCTGAAAAGGGCCTGAGGCGGCCCTGGGTCGCCGTCTCCGCGAGGGCGACGAGCTCAGTCCGGCTTTTTCGGGATCTCGAGGCCCCGCTGAACGGCTGGCCGCGCCACGAACGCAGCCAGTACGCGCTGCACTTCCTTGAACTCATCGAAGCCGACCAGTTCCCCCGCGCCATAGAAGCCGACCAGGTTGCGCACCCACGGAAAGATGGCGATGTCGGCGATGGTGTACTCGTCGCCCATCACCCACTGCTTGCCCTGCAGCTGCTTGTCCAGCACGGCCAATAGCCGCTTCGACTCCGCGACGTAGCGATCGCGCGGCCGCTTGTCCTCGTAGTCCTTGCCGGCGAACTTGTGGAAGAAGCCGAGCTGGCCGAACATGGGGCCGATGCCGCCCATCTGGAACATCACCCACTGCAGCGTCTCGTAGCGGCCCGCCGTGTCCCGCGGCATCAGCTTGCCGGCCTTGCTTGCCAGGTAGACCAGGATCGCCCCCGACTCGAACAGCGCCAGCGGCTTGCCGTCCGGCCCATTCGGGTCGACGATCGCCGGGATCTTGTTGTTCGGGTTCAGCGACAGGAACTCCGTCGTCATCTGGTCATTGTTCTCGAAGCCGACGCGATGCGGCTCGTAGGGCAGGCCCAGCTCCTCCAGCGCGATCGACACCTTCACGCCGTTGGGCGTGGGCAGCGAATAGAGCTGGATGCGATCGGGGTGGCGCGCCGGCCACTTCTTGGTGATGGGAAAGGAAGCCAGGTGGGCCACTTGCGATCCTTTGAAAAAAGCCCTCATGATGAGGGCTTTCCATTTTCCTTGCGCGGTCGGCCTGCTTATTGCGCGTTGGCCGGCTGTCCCGCGAGGGTGGTGCCCAGGTTCACGCGGCGGCCGGTGGCCTGCGCCAGGTAGGCCGAGCCGCTGTCCTCACCGGTGAACGCAGCCACTTCGCCGCGCGCGGCCAGGTAGCCGGCAGTCACTTCGGCGCGGGTCGTCGTGCTGCGGAACTGCCGCAGCGGGTTGTACTGGGTGGACCACGGGTTCACGCCGCTGGCCTTGTATTGCGCCAGTTCGGACTGCACTTCGGCCCGCGTGCGCGTGCCATGGAAGGGCGTGGTGTCGATCGTGATGTCGTCGGCGAAAGCGTTGCCGGCCAGGGCGGCGACGGCGACGAGCAGGGTGGAGGCCAGGTTGCGGTTCATGTTTCTATCCTTCGAGCGTTGTTAGCTTGCCTGGACCGCGCGGGTGTCGCTCGCACCCATCGCCCCAGGTCGGCGAGCTGGCCAGGGCCGCCCGCCGATGGAAGGAACATGGGCGCAGCCGCGAGCGCGGCAAGGCGCGTTTTGCGAACAGCCTGTTGCCGCCAGAGAAACAATGACGCGGCCGGCCTTCAGCGCTGCATGTGCGGGTTCTTCGCGAGCAGTTCGGCTGCCCATTCGACGAAGGCGCGCACCTTCGCGCTCAGATGCCGGTTCGGCGGGTAGACGACATGCAGGGGAATGGCCGGGCGGGTCCAGTCCGGCAGCACCGGCACCAGTTCGCCGCTGGCCAGGTAGGGCGCGGCCTGGAACGAAGCCACCTGCGAGATGCCCAGGCCGGCCAGCACCGAAGCGAAGTGCGCGTTGCTTTCGTTCACCGACACCTTGTAGCGCCCCCGGATTTCCAGCGACTCGCCGTCCTTCTCGAATACGTGGGGATGGAGCCGGCCGGTGCGGCTGGAAAAGTAGTTGACGATGACGTGGCCGTCCTCCAGCTCGGAGGGATGGGAAGGCAGGCCATGCTCGCGCACATACTGGGGCGAGGCCACCGTCACCAGCCTGACGTTGGCGACGCGGCGAGCCACCAGCGACTGTTCCAGCAGGTCGCCGCCGCGCAGCACGCAGTCGACGTTCTCGCTGATGAGGTCCACCGGCCGGTCGCTCACGCCCAGGTCGAGCTGGATCTCGGGGTAGCGGCGGTAGAAGTCGGCCAGGGCGGGGATGACGACCAGCCGCGCGATCGCGGTTCCCACGTCCACCCGCAAGCGGCCGCTCGGTTTTGCCTGGGCGTTCGTCATGCTCGCTTCGATGTCGTCGAGGTCGTTCAGCAGCCGCGCAGTCCGTTCGTAATAGGCTGCGCCATCCGGTGTCACGGTGACCCGCCGGGTAGTGCGGCTCAGCAGCTTGACCCTCAGCCGGGTCTCGAGATGCTGCACCAGCTTGGTGACGGTTCCCTTCGGAAGCCCCAGCGAGTCGGCCGCCCTGGTGAAGGTGCCGGCCTCCACCACGCGGGCGAACACGCGCATCGACTGGATTTGATCCATGCCCGCTCTCCTTGTTGTCCAGGACTCAAGGCTCGCATTGTTCACGCCCTGGAAACACTGCACTGGTGGAACGGCTCTTTATCCGCACGAAGTGCGTGCCTATATTTGCCAACATGCCAGCCGAACCGATTTCCGCCAAGCCGCCCGTCGCCGCCCGCACGACCGAGGTGCCCGGCCTCGGCATGGCCGTGCGGATGCATGGCAGCAAGCCGCGCGGCGCCACCGTGCCGCTGGTGCTGCACTTCCACGGCGGCGCCTTCACCGGCGGCGACCTCGAAACCGGCGACTGCATGGCGCAATTGCTGGCCGAGTCCGGCGCCGTGGTGGCTTCGCTCGCCTATCCGCTGGCGCCGCGGCATCGCTTCCCCGATGCGGTCGAGGCCGGCTATGCGGCGCTCGAATGGCTGTACCGCGAGCGGGCGAAGCTGGCCGGCAAGGCGGCGCCGGTCTACCTCGCCGGCGAGGAAGCCGGCGGCAACCTCGCCGCCGCCGTGGCGCTGGTGGCCCGGGATCGCGGCCATCCCCCGCTGGCCGGGCAGGTGCTGGTGGCGCCGATGCTGGACCCCTGCGCCGCCAGCGCGTCCTTGCGCGAAACGCTGGGCGAGCAGACCGGCTGCAAGTGGGCCGAGGGCTGGCGGCAGTACCTGCGCGGGCCGATGGACGCGGAACATCCGTACGCCGTGCCCGCCCGTGCGCAGCGCCTGGCCGGCCTGCCGCCCGCGCTGGTGCTGACCGGGGGCGACGACCCGATGCGTGACGAGGCCCTGGACTATGCGCGCCGGCTGCGCGAGGCCGGCATCGCCGTGCGCACCGGCGTGCTGGCGTCCACCACCGGCTGGCCCGAAGCGCTGGAGCAAGCCACGGGCCACTGCGCCTGCGAGGACGAAGTGCGCCGCTACCTGCGGGCCTTCTTCAACGACCCCATGCCGCCGCCCGGCTGAGGCGTCCCCTTCATCCACCCAGAACAAAACCAACCCGGCCGACCACCGGGGAGGCCCCGCTCGCCCTCGAAAAGAAAGCAGATCATGTCCCAACGTCCCTTTCCCCGCCGCCGCTGGTGGACCATCGCCGGCGTCTTCTCCGCCGCCGTCGCCGCCAGCGCCGTGATCACGGGTTTCGATTCCAGCAAGGCCCGCGCGAACGCGCCGGCGGCCGCGCCGGCCGCCATGCCCGTTGCGGTGGCGACGGTAGCCGAGAGCGACGTTGCTTCGTGGGACGAATTCTCCGGCCGCCTGGAAGCCGTCGAGCGCGTCGACCTGCGCTCGCGCGTGGCCGGCGCCGTGCAGGCCGCGCATTTCCGCGAAGGCGCGCTGGTGCAGAAGGGCGACCTGCTGGTCACCATCGATCCCGCGCCGTTCGCGGCGGAGCTGGAACGCGCCGAAGCGCAGGTGGCCGCCGCGCAGGCGCGCCTCGCGCACGCGCAGAGCGAATATGCGCGCGCCCAGCGCCTGTGGGATGAACGCGCGATCGCGCAGCGCGAGCTGGAAGAAAAGCTGAACGCGGAGCGCGAGGCCAGCGCCAACCTGCGCGCCGCCCAAGCGGCGTCGCAGAGCGCGCGCCTGAACCTGGGCTACACCCAGGTGCGCGCGCCGGTCTCGGGCCGCATCGGCCGGCTCGAGGTGACGGTCGGCAACCTGGTCGCGGCCGGCCCCGGCGCGCAGGTGCTCGCCACGCTGGTGTCGGTGAGCCCGATCTACGCCAGCTTCGACAGCGACGAGCAGGTCATCGTGCGCGCGCTGCGCGACCTGTCCGGCGGCTCCAGCGCCCGCCAGCTGATCGAGCGCATCCCGGTGCAGATGGGAACCTCAGCGACCAGCGACACACCGTACCAGGGCAAGCTGCAGCTGATCGACAACCAGGTGGACGCCAAGAGCGGCACCGTCCGCGTGCGCGCCGCCTTCGACAACAAGGACGGCGCGCTGATCCCCGGGCAGTTCGCGCGCATCCGCATGGGCCAGGCGCGCACCAGCCGCGCCGTGCTGGTCAACGAGCGGGCGGTCGGCACCGACCAGGACAAGAAATTCGTGCTGGTCGTGGGTGCGGGCAACAAGGCGGAATACCGCGAAGTCACCCTTGGCCCGACGGCGGCCGGCCTGCGCGTCGTGCAAACCGGCCTGAAGCCCGGCGAACGCATCGTCGTCAACGGCCTGCAACGCGTGCGCCCGGGTGCCGTGGTGCAGCCGCAGCTGGTCGCGATGGACGCACGGGCATGAACTTCTCCCGCTTCTTCATCGACCGGCCGATCTTCGCCGGCGTGCTGTCGCTGCTGGTGTTCCTGTCCGGCCTGATCGCGCTGCGCGCACTGCCGATCTCCGAGTATCCGGAGGTCGTGCCACCCACCGTGGTGGTGCGGGCCAACTACCCGGGCGCCAACCCGAAGGTGATCGCCGAGACCGTCGCCACGCCGCTGGAGGAAGCGATCAACGGCGTCGAAGGCATGCTCTACATGGGCAGCCAGGCCACCACGGACGGCCTGATGACGCTCAGCGTCACCTTCCGCCTCGGCACCGATCCCGACAAGGCGCAACAACTGGTGCAGAACCGCGTGGCGCAAGCCGAGCCGCGGCTGCCGGAGGAAGTGCGGCGGCTGGGCCTGTCCACCGTCAAGAGTTCGCCCGACATCACGCTGGTGGTGCACCTGGTGTCACCGAACGGCCGCTACGGCATGGACTACCTGCGCAACTACGCGGTGCTGAACGTCCGCGACCGCCTGGCCCGCATCCAGGGCGTCGGGCAGGTCGGGATCTGGGGTGGCGGCGAGTACGCGATGCGCGTCTGGCTCGACCCGCAGAAGGTGGCGCAGCGCGGGCTGTCGGCCGGCGACGTCGTGCGCGCGATCCGCGAGCAGAACGTGCAGGCGGCCGCCGGCGTGGTGGGCGGCTCGCCCGGGCTGCCCGGCGTGGACCTGCAGCTGTCGATCAACGCGCAGGGCCGGCTGCAGAACGAGGACGAGTTCGGCGACATCATCGTCAAGACCGGCGCCGACGGCGCCGTGACGCGGCTGCGTGATGTGGCGCGGCTCGAACTCGGGGCCGCCGACTATTCGCTGCGCTCGCTGCTGAACAACGACGCGGCGGTCGGCCTCGGCATCTTCCAGGCACCCGGCTCCAACGCGCTGGAGATCTCCACGCAGGTGCGCGAGACGATGAAGGAACTCGCCAAGTCCATGCCCGAAGGCGTGGAGTACCGCATCGCCTACGACCCCACCCAGTTCGTGCGCGCCTCGATCGAGTCGGTGGTGCACACGCTGCTGGAGGCCATCCTGCTGGTGGTGCTGGTGGTGATCCTGTTCCTGCAGACCTGGCGCGCTTCCATCATCCCGCTGCTGGCGGTGCCGGTGTCGGTGGTCGGCACCTTCGCCGTGCTGCACCTGCTCGGGTTCTCCATCAACACGCTGAGCCTGTTCGGGCTGGTGCTGGCGATCGGCATCGTGGTCGACGACGCCATCGTGGTCGTGGAGAACGTCGAGCGCAACATCGAGAACGGCCTGTCGCCGCGCGACGCCACCATCCAGGCGATGAAGGAAGTCTCAGGCCCGATCATCGCCATCGCCCTGGTGCTGTGCGCCGTGT
>JAQGMU010000322.1 GCA_028292195.1 Ramlibacter sp.
AGGATGTCGGCCTGCTGGGTGCGGGTGGGCATGCCGGTGGAGGGGCCGCCGCGCTGCACGTTGATGATGGTCACCGGGATCTCGGCGAAGTAGGCCAGGCCGATGAACTCCGTCATCAGCGAGACCCCTGGGCCGGAGGTGGCGGTGAAGGCGCGGGCGCCGTTCCAGCCGGCACCGACCACCATGCCGATGGATGCGATCTCGTCCTCGGCCTGCACGATGGCGTAGCGGTTCTGGCCGCTTTCCGTGTCCACCCGGTAGCGGGCGCAATAGCGCTGGAAGGCTTCCGCCACCGAGGACGAGGGCGTGATCGGGTACCAGGCCGCCACCGTGGCGCCGCCATAGACGCAGCCGAGCGCCGCGGCACTGTTGCCGTCGACGAAGATCTGGTCGCCCACCCGGTCGGAAGGCCGCACGCGGATACCCAGCGGCACGTCCAGGTGCTCCTGGGCGAACTCGCGTCCCAGCTGCAGCGCCTGCACGTTGGAGGCGAGCAGCTTCTCCTTGCCCTTGTACTGCTCGCCGAACAGCTTCTCGATCACCTTGGCGTCGATCTCCAGCAGCACCGACAGCGCGCCGACGTAGACGATGTTCTTGAACAGCTGGCGCTGGCGCGGGTCGGCGTAGACCGCGTTGCAGATCTCGGTGAGCGGCATGCCGATCACGTTGATGTCGGGCCGGAACTTCGCCGGCGGCAATGGCCGGGTGTTGTCGTAGAACAGGTAGCCGCCCGACGACAGTTCGGCCACGTCGGCGTCCCAGGTCTGGGGGTTCATCGCCACCATCATGTCGACGCCGCCGCGCCGGCCCTGCCAGCCCTGCTCGCTGACGCGCACCTCGTACCAGGTCGGCAGGCCCTGGATGTTGCTGGGGAAGATGTTGCGCGGGCTGACCGGCACGCCCATGCGCAGGATGGCCTTGGCGAACAGCTCGTTGGCCGAGGCCGAGCCCGAGCCGTTGACGTTGGCGAACTTGACGACGAAGTCGTTGACGGCTTCGATGCGGTTCATGCGGCGACCTCCCGCGGCGCGCGGGGGCGCCGGGCCGAACCCGCCATCGCCGACTCGAACAGGAACTTCTGCATGTCCCAGGCCCCGGTGGGGCAGCGCTCGGCGCACAGGCCGCAGTGCAGGCAGACGTCCTCGTCCTTCACCATCACCCGCCCGGTCTTCAGTCCGTCGGAAACGTACAGGTCCTGCAGCAGGTTCAGCGCCGGCGCCTTCAGCCGCGTGCGCAGGTCCGGCTCATCGCCATTGCCCGTGAAGCTGATGCAGTCCATCGGGCAGATGTCGACGCAGGCGTCGCACTCGATGCAGGTCTCCTGGTTGAACACCGTCTGCACGTCGCAGTTCAGGCAGCGCTGGGCCTCACGGAAGGCGGTGGCGGCGTCGAAGCCCAGTTCCACCTCCACCTTGATGCTGGCCAGCGCCATTTCGGCCTTGGCCCATGGCACCTTGAAACGCGTCTCCAGCGAGGTGTCGTTGTCGTAGCTCCACTCGTGGATGCCCATCTTCTGCGACATCAGGTTCACCGTCGGCGGCGGCCGGTCGTTCGGGCTGGCGTCGTTCAGCAGGCGCTCGATCGAGATCGCCGCCTCGTGCCCGTGGGCGACGGCGGTGATGATGTTCTTGGGACCGAGCGCGGCGTCGCCGCCGAAGAAGACGTTGGGCACCGTGGAGCGGAAGGTGCCCGGCTCCAGCTGCGGCAGGCCCCACTGGTCGAAGACGATGCCGCAGTCGCGCTCGATCCAGGGAAACGAGTTCTCCTGGCCGACCGCCACCAGGACGTCGTCGCATTCGACCAGCACGTCCGGCTCGCCGGTCGGCACCAGCTGGCGCTTGCCCCGGGCGTCGTATTCGGCCCGCACCAGCTCGAAGCTCATGCCCGTGAGCTGCCCGCCTTCGTGGATGAAGGCCTTGGGCACGTGGTAGTTCAGGATCGGGATGCCTTCGTGCATCGCGTCCTCCTTCTCCCAGGGCGAGGCCTTCATCTCGTCGAAGCAGCTGCGCACGATCAGTTTCACGTCGGTGCCGCCCAGCCGGCGGGCCGAGCGGCAGCAGTCCATCGCCGTGTTGCCGCCCCCCAGCACGATCACGCGCCGGCCGATCTTCGTCACGTGGCCGAACGAGACCGAGGCCAGCCAGTCGATGCCGATGTGGATCTGGCCGGCGGCTTCGCGGCGGCCCGGTAGTTCGAGGTCGCGCCCGCGCGGCGCGCCGCAGCCGACGAAGACGGCGTCGAAATCGCCCTGCGCCAGCAAAGCCTTCATCGAGCTTATGCGCTCGCCGGCCAGGAACTCGACGCCGAGGTCGAGGATGTAGCCGCACTCCTCGTCGATCACTTCCTCCGGCAGGCGGAAACGCGGCACCTGGGTGCGCATGAAGCCCCCCGGCTTGGCCTCGGCGTCGAACACCGTCACCTGGTAACCGAGCGGCGCGAGGTCGCGCGCCACCGTCAGCGAAGCCGGCCCGGCGCCTATGCAGGCGATGCGCTTGCCGTTGGACGGCACCCGCTTCGGCATCCGGCCGCGGACGTCCTCCTTGTTGTCGGCCGCCACCCGCTTCAGCCGGCAGATCGCCACCGGCTCCGGATCACCCGCGTTGTTCTGCTCGACCCGTCCCCTGCGGCAGGCCGGCTCGCAGGGCCGGTCGCAGGTGCGGCCGAGGATGCCGGGGAACACGTTCGACACCCAGTTCACCATGTAGGCGTCGCCGTAGCGGCCCTGGGCGATCAGGCGGATGTATTCGGGAACCGGTGTGTGCGCGGGGCAGGCCCACTGGCAATCCACGACCTTGTGGAAATACGCGGGGTCGGCGATGTTCGTCGGCTGCAACTGAAGGCCTCCTGACTACGGCACTGTCTCCTGTGCCTGCGGCGCCGCGCCCGGGCCGGGACAGCGCTCGCGGGCGAGTCTACGCCCGTCGCGTCAACCCCGCTGCCTCGGGATTCCCCGGGTTACGCCAGGGCTTCAGCCCGAGTGCGGCCCGCCGTCGGAGCCCGCGACACGCGTGGGCTTGCCCGCCCGCGCCAGCCAGCGGGCGGCGAAATTGATGGCGGAAAGGGGCGCGCCGAAGAACATGCCCTGCGCCTGGTCCCAGCCGTGCTTCTTCAGGAAGCCGACTTGCTGGGCATTGTCCACGCCGCTAGCCACGCAGTTCAGCTTCAGTCGCCGCGCCAGGTCGCCCAGGCCCAGCAGCATGGCCTGGACCGTCGCGTCCTTCTCCAGGTCACCCATGAAGGAAGAGTCGATCTTGATCTCATCCACCATCAGCTTGCGCAGCTGCGCCACCGAAGCTGTGGCGCCGAAGCGGTCCAGCGCGAAGCGCATGCCTCGCTTGCGCAGCGCCGCGATGGCCGCGGCGTCGCTCTTCGCCACGTTCGCATCCGCCGGCAGCTGCTGCAGTTCCACCGACACCAGGCGCGGCTCCAGGCCGCCGCTGAGCGCCGCGTTGATCAGGTAGGCCAGGTCGCGCAGCTGGATGTGGGCCAGAGATGCCTTCACCGCCACCGGCACCGCCTGCAGGTTGGTGGCCTTCCAGTTGCGCGAGTGCTTGTTGACCTGCTCGAACACCCATTCGGTCAGCGCCATGTCCATCTCGGTCGTGCCGGCCAGGTCCATCAGCTCGTCACCCTCGATGATGCGGCCGGAGGGGTGGTTCCAGCGCACGATGGCCTGGGCCGCCACCAGCCGGCCGGTGGCGAGCTCCACCCGCGGCGTGAACATCAGCTCGATCTGGTCGCGGCTGAGGGCGTGGCGCAGCTCTGCACCCAGGTCGAGGCGGCTCTGGGCCTGCTCGGTGAAGCGCGGGGAGAAGAACTCGTAACGGTGCGGGCCGGCCTGCTTGGCATGGCGCAGCGCCAGGCCGGCATTGCGCATCAGCACGTCGGCGTCGCTGCCGTCGGTGGGAAAGACCGAAATGCCGACGCTGCAGCTGACGAACACTTCCGGTGCACCTGGCCGCTGGAAGCTGACCGTGGCGTCTTCCAGCAGGCGGTTGATGAAGGCGGCGGCGCTGTGGATGCCGTCCATGTAGGGCACCAGCACCGCGAACTCGTCGCCGTCGAAGCGGTACAGCGTCGGGTTGGCGTTCTCGGAGCTGAGCTCGCCGCCGGCCTCGGTCTGCACGCAGCTGGCCAGCCGCTTGGCGACGCGCTGCAGCAGCTGGTCGCCGATCACCCGGCCCAGCGCATCGTTGACACGGCCCAGGCCGTCCACGCCGATGTGCAGGAAGGCACCCGAGGTGCCTTCGGCGCGCGCCTGTCCCAGCAGGGCGGCCGCTTCCTTGCGGTAACGCAGCTTGTTGGGCAGCGCGGTCAGCGCGTCGTGGTGGCCCAGGTAGTCACGGTAGGCGCTTGCCGCCAGGGTGTTGCGGATGCGCAGGCCCAGCTCGCTCGGGTCCACCGGCTTCGACAGGAAGTCCATCGCGCCCAGGGCCAGCGCTTTCAGCTTCACCTGCGGGTCGATGTTGCTGGTGAGCACGATCACCGGCACGTGGCGCGTCAGCGGGTCGTCGCGCATCTCGGTCAGGATGTCCAGCCCGCTCACCTTGGGCATGCTCAGGTCCAGCAGCAGCACGCCCGGGCGCTCCTTGCGCAGCATGGCCATGGCCTGCTCCGGGAGGTCGGTGTGGACGAACTGCGTGTAGCCGGCTTCGATCAGGAAGGCCTGGGTCATCTCGATATTGAGCTGCTCGTCGTCGACCATCATGATCAACGCCTCGGACAGCCCGGCCACCGAGCGGTGCCGCCAGATCATTTCCTGCGGCGACAGCGCGCGCAGTTCCTGTTCGGTGAGCTTGTCCTCGCCGGGAGCGAAGACGGTCGGCGCGCTGAAGGCCTCGGTATCGAGGCCGGCGCGGCCCGAATTGGCCCCGTTGGAAGAGTCAGTTGCCATTGGATACATATTGTGCCGTCCGTGTCATCCTGGAACCACCTCGGGGACCTCCATCAGCAGGCCCATTCGCACGATTCGTTGCAGCGCCGCCTCAGCGGCCAGCGCATCGCTGCCCTTGGCCGCCGCTTCCAGCTCCCGCGCCGGTTTGGTGAAGGCGTCGTAACCCACCGTGCCGGCGGCGCCGGCCAGCCAGTGGGCCAGCCGCTCCACCTCCTCGAAATTGCCGGCGGCCACGGCATCGGTCGCGTGCCCCAGCTGGTCCTGCAGGCGGGCCGCGAACTTGCGCACGATGGGCGCGAGCTTGGGATGCTCGGCGAAGCGTGAGCGCACCGGCCCGTCGCTGCTGTCCACCGGCAGTTCGCCGAACACCGAGGGCGACTGGAAGCCGCTTTCGCGTTCCTCGGCGACCCCCCCGAGCAGCTGCGCCACGCGCTGCAGCAGCAGGTCGATGTCGACCGGCTTGGTGAGGTAGGCGGTGCAGCCCGCGGCCAGCACTTCCTCCTCGTAGCCCTTCATCGCATGGGCCGTCAGCGCCACGACCGGCACCTGCACGCCGCGCCGTCGCAGTTCGCGCGTCGCCTCATAGCCGTCCATCACCGGCATCTGCATGTCCATCAGCACCAGGTCGCAGGACACCAGCGCCATCTTGTCCAGGGCGGCCTGGCCGTTCTCGGCCTCCTCCACCCACAGGCCCTGCTCCGCCAGCACCAGCGACAGCAACTCGCGGTTTTCCGCGCCGTCGTCCACGACCAGCACGCAGGCCGGCGGGATCTTCCAGCGGGTGCGGGTGGTGGGCTGGACGCCCTGCCCCAGCGCCGCCACGCCGGCGGCGTCCAGCTGCGGCACGCCTTCGAGCGCGCCGGCATCGAAGGTGAAGAGCATGGTGGTGCCGACGCCCGGCTGGCTGGTTGCGCCCAGGTCGCCGCCGAGTGCGCGGGCCAGCCGCCGGCTGATCGCCAGCCCCAGCCCGGTGCCGCCGAAGCGCCGTGCAATGGAGGCGTCGGCCTGGGTGAACGGGTCGAACATGGTCTCCACCCTGGACGGATCCATGCCGATGCCGGTGTCCGTGACTTCGACCGTGTAGGTGGAGCCGGCGCAGGACAGCACCACTTCCACCCCGCCGTCATCGGTGAACTTCACCGCGTTGCTCAGGAGGTTCAGGACCACCTGCCGCAAGCGCGCCGGGTCCGACTGCACGCGCTCGGGCACCGTACCCAGCAGCCGCAGCGAGAGCTGGATGCCCTTCTCTTGCGCCTTCAAGCCCAGCTCCGCCAGCGCGCCCTGCACCACCTTGTGCGGTTCGCAGGCGATCTTCTCCACCATCATCTGGCCGGCCTCGACCTTGGAGAGGTCCAGGATGTCGTTGATCAGCCCCAGCAGGTGCCGCCCGCTCGCGTGGATGGTGTCGAGGTAGCGCGAAGACTCGCGCTCGTTCTTGCCGAAGCCGCGCCGCAGCAGCTCGGTGAAGCCCAGGATGGCGTTCATCGGGGTGCGGATCTCGTGGCTCATGTTGGCCAGGAACTCGCTCTTGGCCTGGTTGGCGGCCTCGGCCTCCTCCTTCGCGCCGCGCAGCTCGATGCGGCTTTCCTCCAGCAGCGTGACGTCCTCCAGGCTGATCAGGACGCCGCCGGGCCGGTCGCCGGCGCCCAGCACCGGCGAGCAGTTGACGACGAAGCTGCGCAGGCGCCCGGCCGGGTCGCGCAGGTGCAGGCGCGCATCGCGCTGCACGCTGCTGTCGGTCAGCGCGGCAAGCCAGGGATGGGTTGCCGGGGGCCGCGGCCGCCCGGCGTCGTCCAGCCAGGGGATGGACGCCACCGGCGTGCCCACCAGCTGTTCGTTGCTGCGACCGAGCAACTGCACGAAGGCTTCGTTGGCCAGCACCACCTGGTGCTTGGTGTCGATCACCAGCAGGCCGCCGGCCAGCGAGTCCAGGGCGGAGCGCACGCGGCCCGGGATGGCCTTGGCCGGGTCCAGGTGCTGCAGCACCCGCCGGAGGTAGACCTGGAAACCCAGGAAGCAGAGCACCGCGCAGAAACCGAGCAGCAGCACCACCGGCGTGTGAAGGATGCCCGCCACTCCGCCCGGCGTGAGCGGCTCGAAGCGCAGTTCGAGCTGGCCCCAGGGCTGGCCACCGGCCAGCAGGTTCACCTGGATCTGGGCGTCGCCGGCGTGCTCGCTGTTCATCGGTTGCCACTGGCGCACGTGCTCGCCCACCGCCAGCACCAGCCGGCCGTCAGTGGCGCGCAGCCCGATCGAGCGCAGGTCGGCGTTGCGCTTCTGCACGAAACGCAGCAAGTCCTCCAGCGGCCTCGGGTCGGAGCTGCTCAGGATGACGGTGCTGGCGGCGGCCAGCGACTCCGCCAGCGCGACCCGGCCATCGCGAACGGCGCCGGCCCGGTCCGGCACCAGGCCGAAGAAGGAAGCGGCCAGCAGCGCGGTGCTGACCAGGGACACGAGGCCCAGGGTGATGTAGGTGCGGGTGTTGAGAAGCTTCATCCGAATCCCCGCAGGGCGTTGTGGCCGTCGACCTTGCCGTCGGCCAGGTCTTCATCGTCCTCGTCCGCTTCTTCGTCCGGCCGCGCCAGCACGGGCAGCGGGTCGAGGATGCGCCAGGCCGGCAGGGCCGAAAGGTAGCTGCCCATGAGCACGCCGCCGCGCACCAGCCACAGCAGGTACACCAGCGACAGGCCGAGCGACACGCCGGCGACCGAGAGGGTCATCGACTGTTCCAGCTCCAGGTTGTCGCGCGCGGCCTGCCGCAGCCGGTCGAGGCCCCCGGCGAATCCGGCGGAACGCAGGGTGCGCTGCAGTTGCTCCGGCAGCCGCCCATCCGGCGCCACGGTGACGCCGAAGTTGGTGAACGCCAGGTCCTGGGCCTGCACCGAGATCAGTTCCACGCCACGGCGGTCGACCACGACGGCGCGGAAGGCGTGCGAGCCGTTGTCGCCGTCCGCAAGCGCAAGCTGCGACGGCGCGAAGGCAAAGCCGTTCGACCCGCTCACGGCGAGGCCCAGCGCGTTGTCGGTGCCGGCGGCGCCGTCGTCGGCAGGCGCAATGCGGCCGGGCGAAGGCGCGGCAGCGATGACCTGGGCGGCGGGCGCGGGCGCCGGCTCAACGCTCTTGATCTGCAGGGACGCGGGCGTTGCGGTGCTGGTGGCCGGCACCGGGACGGCCGCAGGCGGGGTGACGATCACGGCCATTTCGGCGGGCGCCGACGCAGGTGCAGGTGCAGGTGCAGGTGCAGGTGCAGGTGCGGGTGCGGGTGCGGGTGCCGGTGCAGGTGCGGGTGCCGGACCGCTGCAACTCGTCACGGACCAAAGGCTGGGCGTCCACTCCGGCGCGCTGTTCACGTTCCATGACGACGCCGATTTGGCTGTCGCCGCGTACATCACGCCGTTACGCA
>JAQGMU010000338.1 GCA_028292195.1 Ramlibacter sp.
CCGAACTCGTCGGCCTGGCCTTCCCGGCGGCCGATGGAACCGGGGCCGAGCCCCGCTAGGCGCTGGCCGCCGGGCGCTGATCAGGCCGCCTTCGCGCCCAGCACCGGCACCAGCGCGCGCATGCCGCGGCCGCCGGCCAGGGGCGGCCGCTCCGGCGCGCCGGTCCAGTCCAGCGCCTTCTCCACGATCAGCCGCTTGACGTCGTCACCCTTGGACGTTTCCATGGTCGACGCAATGCGGAAGCAGAGGATCGAGGTGTGGCTGTGCATCTGCCGGTTGTAGAAGTAGGTGAGCTGCGCGGTGGAACTGCGGTAGACCCACAGGAACAGCGCGGAGATGAACTCGATGATGGCCGCGCCGCCCATGATCAGGTTGCGGAAGTCCTGGCTCGGCGGCTTCAGCCCCAGCTGCTCCACCGGCCCGACGTAGAACGCCACCCCCAGCATCAGCAGCACGAAGCCGAGCCACATCGCCAGCACGCTGTTGTAGAAGCTCTTGCGCGTCTGGCTCAGGCCCACCGCGTAATAGGCTTCCAGCTGCGCCCGGCTGTATTTCAGCAGCGGCAGCAGGCCGGCCGCATCGGTCTGCTCCAGGCGGGCGATCGCGTCCTCCTCGGTTTCGCGGATGGTCTGCTGGGCCTGGCGCACCACGGCCTCCTCGCCCTCCAGGGCCAGGCTCGCCAGCGTGCTTGCGAATGCGTTCGCCAGCATGGCGCCCCAGACCGGGATGCAGAACAGGAAGAGGTAGCCCAGCGCAGCCGGCGCCCAGTGCCACCAGGCCGCCATGGCCCAGTCCCACAGCCGCAGCGGCAGCCAGTACCAGCAAAGGTAGACGAGCGGCAGCAGCGCGAGGAAGGCAACCGCGGCAACGGTCCAGGCGACCACCCGCAGCTTGGGCTTGCGCGCCAGGAATCGCCGCATGGCGAGCAAGGGGCTGGCCGGCGCGGCCGGCGGGTCGGAGGCGAGGCGCTGCTCCGCGCCCGGCAGCGGGGTAACGACGGCTTCGGTGCTCATGGAGGCTCCCGTTCGCGTGGAGCCTCAACTTAAGGCAGCCGAACGGCGGCGCGCAAGCGCAAAAGGGAGGGCACGCGACGAGCGGCGCTCAGGCGGTGGCCCGGTCCGCGGGTCCGCCGAGCGTGTATAAGTGCCGCCCATGCTCAGTTCCATCGCCGCCATCAGCGCCGGCGCCGCCCTAGGCGCGGTGTTCCGCTGGGTGCTCGGCACCCGCCTGAACCCGCTGCTGGCCGGCCTCCCGCTCGGCACCCTGGCCGCCAACCTGCTGGGCGGCTACTGCATCGGGCTGGTGCTGGGCTGGCTCGCGCTGCGCCCGGACCTGCCGCCGGAAGTGCGGCTGTTCCTCGTGACCGGGCTGCTGGGCGGGCTGACCACGTTTTCCACCTTCTCCGCGGAAGTGGTGACGCAGCTCGCCGGCGGCCGAATAGGGTGGGCGCTCACAATCGCGGCAAGCCATCTCGTGGGCTCGCTGCTGCTGACTGCGCTCGGCCTGGCGACCATTCGCTGGGTGTCCACATGAACACCCCGAGCTTAGGCAAACGGCTGATTGTCCTACGACTAATCGCCTAACACGGCTGCTCGGCTGTCCTGGACACTTGTATGCATGCTCACACTGACCCTGGATACGATGCGCCGCATGTTCGGCCCCCGGGGGACGGGTCGCTTCGCCGAGACCCGCCCCGCAAAACGGGTGCCGGGCGCGGACCTGATTTACCGGCTGAAGGCCTGGCCCGAGCTGACCGAACCCGGGCGGACGGCGGAGATCTACCGCATGCTGTCGGTGATGAGCAGCCGGCCGGTCAACCGCCAGTGGATCCTGACCCGCACGCGGATGGATCCGCGACAGCTCGAAGAGCTGCTGCGCAAGTGGGTGTCCGAAGGCGCGATCGAGGTGATCGACCCGGCGCGCTTCGCCCCCAGCGGCCTCTGAGCTACGCCGGCTGATCCGCCGGAGCCGGCCGCGCCAGCCGGTCCACCAGCCGCTGCATGTTGGACAGCGACAGCAGGTGCATCGAGATCAGGTGCATTTCCCCGGACCGGAACAGCGACAGCGCGGTGGCGTCCGGCAGCGCCAGCAGCTTCTTCTCGTCCACCACCAGCAGGCTGCCCACCGTGAAGGTGCGGCCGTCCACCAGGTCGGCCCGGGCGTTCATCTCGGTCAGCAGCCCGGCCTGCTCCAGCTTCTGGCAGAAGGCTTCGGTGCGCAGGTACTCGCGCTGGTACTGCGTGAGGAAATCGAGCGCGTTGCGCAGGAACGGCGTGTCCTGGCCGGCGTCGTCGAACAGCGGCTCGCCCTCCTGGTCGTTCAGGCCGGCATAGGCCTCGTCGATGCAGACGCCCAGCGACTGGCCCGGCAGGTCCGCCAGCACGAAAGGATAGCGGCGCACGAAGGCCGGGATGTAGCGGCCCGTCCACCGGTTTTCCGCGTCGACGAACAGGTTCTCGCGGCTGCGCAGGCCCAGCATCACCACCGGCACGACCTTGCCACCGCCGGCGCCGGCGCGCGTGAACACCACGGCGTACTCCTTGCACGCCTCGCCGAACTCCACCCCGGCCAGGTAGACCGAGTTGGCCTTGCGGGCGAAGGCGAAGCTGGTGCTGGCCTTGACCTTGCGCCGGCGATGCTTGGTTCGGTCCAGCAGCACAGGCTTCTCGTAATACATCGGCTCCGACATTGCTTGCCCTCCTTCAAACTTCGGCTGTTTCAGGCTGCGGCACGTGCAGCGCGAGCACCTTGTCGATGCGGTGGCCGTCCAGGTCCACCACCTCGAACAACCAGTCGCCGATGTCGATGCGCGCACCCGGCGACGGCAGGCTGCCGGAGACCGCCATCAGCAGCCCGGCCAGCGTGTTGTAGCGGCCCTTGTCCTCCGCCGGCAGGTCGCGGATGTCCAGCCGCGCTTTCAGCTCGGAAATCGGCATCAGGCCATCGAGCAGCCAGGAGCCGTCCTCGCGCCGGGTGGCCCAGGCTTCGGCGGTGCCGCCGGGCTGCAGCTCGCCGGTGATCGCCTCCAGCAGGTCGTGCGGCGTCAGCAGGCCCTGCACCACCCCGTATTCATCGACCACGAACACGATGCGGGCGGCTTCGGTGCGAAAGTGTTCCAGCAGTTCCATGCCGGTCAGGGTCTCGGGCACGAAGCGCGCCGGCATCGCGTGCGGCTCCACCGGTCCTTCGTGCTCCGGGCCCAGCGCCAGCAGCCGCGCCACGCCGACGACGCCGACCACGTCATCGAGCGAGCCGCGGCACACCGGGTACCAGGAATGGGCCTCGCCCTGGCCGGCGCGCCGCAGGCAATCGCGCACCGACATGGCCGCGTCCAGCCACTGGATGTCCAGCCGCGGCACCATCATCGAGGTCAGCGGCCGGTCGTCGAGGTGGAACACGTTGCGCACCATCTGGTGCTCGTGCTGCTCGATCACGCCGGCGTCCACGCCCTCTTCCAGGCTGTGCGCGATCTCCTCCTCGGTCATGCCGCGCGGCGTGGTGGTGTCGATGGCCAGCAGCTTGAGAATCGCCTGCGTCGACGCCGACAGCAGCATGACGAAAGGCAGCGCCGCCCTGGCCAGCCAGCGCATGGGCCGCGCGGCGACGCGCGACACGGTCTCCGGGTACAGCTGGCCGATGCGCTTGGGCACCAGCTCGCCGAACAGGATGGTGACGTAGGTGATGATCGCCACCACGATGGCAGTGGCGGCGACGCCGGCATAGCGGTCCGGCACCCCCTTGTCGTGCAGCCAGTGGGCCAGGTCCGCGCTGAAGGCGGCCTCGCCGATGATGCCGTTGAGGATGCCGATGGAGGTGATGCCCACCTGCACGGTGGACAGGAACTGGGTCGGGCGCTCCATCAGCCGCAGCGCGGCTTCGGCGCCGCGGTCACCGGCTTCGGCCATCGCCGCCAGCCGCGCCTTGCGGCTGGAAGCGAGCGCCATTTCGGACATGGCGAACAGGCCGTTGACCAGGGTGAGGAACGCGATCAGCAGGAAATCCATGAATGGCGAGAGAATGACACGCTTGCACTGTACTGCAAGGCCCCATGGCGTATTACCTGATCGGCGACCTCCAGGGCTGCGACGCACCGCTCGCGCGGCTGCTCGCGAAGATCGCGTTCTCCCCCAGCCGCGACACCCTGTACCTGCTGGGTGACCTCGTCAACCGCGGGCCGGCGTCGGCCGCCGTGCTGCGCCGCCTCATGGGCTACGGCGACGCCGCGCACTGCCTGCTGGGCAACCACGACCTGAGCCTGCTGGCGGTGGCGCACGGCGACCGGGCGCCGCACCGCAACGACACCATGGACAGCGTCCTCGACGCGCCCGACCGCGACGCCATGCTGGAGTGGCTGCGGCACCGCGCGATGGCGATCCACGCGCACGGCCTGCTCATGGTCCACGGCGGCGTGCTGCCGTCATGGGACCTGCGGCAGGTGCTGGCGCTGGCGGGAGAAGTGGAGCGCGTGCTGCGCGGGCCGCGGTTGCCGGACTTCCTGGCCCACATGTACGGCAACCAGCCGGACCACTGGGAAGACGGCCTGCAGGGCTGGGACCGGCTGCGGGTGGTGGTGAACGCGCTGACGCGCCTGCGCTTCTGCACGCCGGAAGGCGTGATGGACCTGCGCGCTTCGGGCGGGCTGCACAAGGCGCCACCGGGCTACCTGGCGTGGTTCGACGTGCCGGATCGCAGGACGGCCGGCGTGCCCATCGCGTTCGGCCACTGGTCGACGCTGGGCTACCTGCGGCGGCCGGACCTCATCTCACTGGACACGGGCTGCGTGTGGGGCGGCTGCCTGAGCGCGCTGAAGCTGGACGAAAGCGGCGCCGAACGCCACGAACTCATTCAGGAGAAATGCGAGCAGGCGCAGCCGCCGGGGGAATAGCTTGGCGCCGACAAGACTAGGCTTCGCTCACTTCGGTCGACTTGAACAGTGCCGCAACCTTGCGCTTCGACTTGATGTTCGCCGAGATGCGGCCGCCGGCCGGCTTGGCGGCGGCTTCCCAGGTGGCGACGGTTTCGCCCTGCGGGGCCTCGTAGGGCTGGTCGAAGAACGGGTCCTTGGGTGCCTGCGCGCCGCGCGGCTCGCGCCGGCGCTCGTCGTTCACCGGCGGCCGCTCGCGGCGCTCCTCCGGCGGCCGGTCGCGCCGCTCTTCTTCCTCGCGCCAGGCACGGCGGCCGTCGTTGATGCGGCCGCGCGGGCGATCTTCGTCGAACTCCATCGCCTCGATCTCGATCTTCTGCTTCAGCAGCCTTTCCAGGTCCGCCATCAGCCGGGTGTCGCTGGGCGACACCAGTGTCACCGCCAGGCCGGAGGCGCCGGCGCGGCCGGTGCGGCCGATGCGGTGGATGTAGTCCTCGGGGTTGAACGGCACGTCGAAGTTGAACACCGCCGGCACGTCCTTGATGTCGAGG
>JAQGMU010000349.1 GCA_028292195.1 Ramlibacter sp.
GGTGCCGGCGCGGGTGCCTGGCGTTGGGCGGCAGGCGCCGCAGGGCGGCTGGCGGGTGCGGACTGGCGCGGCGCTTCGTAGCCGCCGCCGTCGTCATGGCTGCCGGCGCCGGGGCCGCCCATGCCCTGGCGGCTGCAGAGCATCTGCATCTGGTCGGCGCGGATTTCGGTGGTGTACTTTTCCACGCCGTCCTTGTCGGTCCACTTGCGGGTGCGCAGGCTGCCTTCGACGTAGACCTGCGAGCCCTTGCGCAGGTATTCGGCGACGATTTCGGCAAGGCGGCCGTTGAACACCACCCGGTGCCACTCGGTGGCTTCCTTCATTTCGCTGGTGGTCTTGTCCTTCCAGCGGTCGGTGGTGGCGATGGTGACGTTGGCGACGCGGTCGCCGCTCGGGAAGGTGCGCACTTCCGGGTCGCGCCCCAGGTTGCCGACGATGATGACCTTGTTGACCGATGCCATGTTTCTCTCCGTGTTCAGGACCGATTATGTCGCCTGGGCTTCGTCCGCCAGCACTTCTTCGGCCGTCGGCCGCGACTGCGGCGCCCGCATGGGCCAGGCCACCACCAGCCACACCAGCATCAGCGCGGCACAGGCGGTGAACAGCCCTGCCGATCCAACGTTCTTGGCCAGCCAGCCGCCGACCGCGCCGCCGGCAAAAAATCCCAGGGATTGCAGGGTGTTGTACACACCCAGCGCGGCGCCGCGGGCGTGCGGCGGCGCCACCCGCGAGGCCAGGCTGGGCTGGGTGGCCTCCAGCACGTTGAAGCCGCAGAAGAACAGGAACAGCAGTCCGGCCAGCACCGGCAGGCTGGGGTGGGCGGAGGTGGCCAGCAGGCCGACCTGCACCAGCAGGATGAGCCCGATCGCGCCCAGGAACACCGCCCGCAGGTAGCCGCGCCGCTCCAGCGGGAACACGCCGCCCATCACGAAGAAGGAGGCCAGCACGGCCGGCAGGTAAACCAGCCAGTGGCTTTCCCTGGCCAGGCCGGACTGCACCAGCAGTGCCGGCACCGCGACCCACATGGCCAGCTGCACCGCGTGCAGCACCAGCACGCCGACGTCCAGCCGCAGCAGGGGGCCGTGCTTCAGCACGTCGGCCAGGCGGCCCCGCGGCACGCTCGAATGCTCCACCGGCGCTGGTGGTGTCCACCAGACCACCACCGCGATGCAGGACAGCGCCAGCGCGCCAGTGATCGCAAACAGGCCGTGCAGGCCGATGTGCGCCGCCAGCACGGGCGCGGCCACCAGCGAGACTGCGAACATCAGGCCGATGCTGGCGCCCACCAGGGCCATCGCCTTGGTCCGCACCGCATCCCGCGTCTGGTCGGCCAGCAACGCCGTCACGGCGGCCGACACGGCGCCCGCGCCCTGCAGCGCGCGGCCGGCGATCAGCCAGTTGAGCGTGGGCGCGGCGGCGGCCAGGAAGCTGCCGGCGGCGAACACCAGCAGACCCAGCACGATGACCTTCTTGCGGCCGAACCGGTCCGAGGCCAGCCCGAACGGGATCTGCAGCAGGCCCTGGGTCAGTCCATAGATGCCCATGGCCAGCCCGACCACGGCCGGGTCGCTGCCGCCGGGGTAGCGCGCGGCTTCCAGGGCGAACACGGGCAGCACCAGGAACAGGCCCAGCATGCGGGCGGCGAAGATGGTCGCCAGCGAGCCGCTGGCGCGGCGCTCCAGCGGCGTCATGCGGCTGGACAGGTCGGGGGATGGAACGGCGACGGTCACGCGGAGTGGGAAAGCAGAAAGCGCGCCGGCTGGACCGGCAAACCCCGCATTCTCCCGTATCCGGCGCGCGTATGCTTCACGACCCGAGAGACGAGGGAGACGCGATGAAGATAGGGATCCTGGGCACCGGCGCCACCGGCCTCGGGAACGCCGCCTGGCTCGCCCATGCCGGCCACGAGGTGACGGTCTGGTCGCCGGGCGGACAGGGCGCCCGCGCGCTGCTGCACGCGCCGCTGCGCTGCGAAGGCATCCTGCAGACCGAAGTGCGGGTGGGGGTGGCGGCCGACCCTCAGCAATTCGCCCAACTCGTGCAGGACGCGCAGGTGCTGCTGGTCGCGCTGCCGAACAACGGGCATCGCGCCGTCATGGACCGCCTGCTGCCGCACCTGCGGACCGGGCAGACGGTCATCGTCAGCTCGATGAACTCGCTGTCCGCGCTGTACCTGTTCGAGCAGGCCGGTGCCCGGGGCGTGGACATCACGGTGGCGAGTTTCGGCACGACGGTGTTCGCGACGCGCCGCACCGGCGAAACGCAGGCTCGCATCAATGCGAAGCGGCTGGCGCTGGGCGTGGCCACGCTGCCGCACGGTGAGGGCGACAAGGTGCTGGCGCTGTGCCGCGCGCTGTTCGGCGACGTCTTCGTGCCGCACGCCCATTGCCTGGAAACGATGCTCACGAACACCAACCCGGTCGCCCACGGCCCGCTCGCGCTCTTCAACTGGACGCGCGTCGAGCGCGCGGAGCAGTGGCCGCAATACCACTACCTGACGCCGCAGGTGGCCGACGTCATCCTGCGGCTGGACGCGGAGCGGCTGGCGTTGGCCAGGGCCTTCGGCCTGGAGGTGCGCACCATCGAGGAGCACTTCGCGGCCTCCTTCGGGACCACGTCGGCGACGCTGGCCGACATCGCCGCGGAGCTGCATGCGAAGCGTGGCGGCCCGCCCGGCCCCACGGACGTGGCGACCCGCTACCTCTCGGAGGACATCCCGTTCGGGCTCGCGTTCGGCCTGGTGCTGGGTGAACTCGCCGGCGTCGCCATGGAGGCGACGCGCACGGTGGTGGCAAGCGCCAGCCTGTTGCTGGGCCGCGACCTGGCGGCCGAGAACGACCTCATCGCACCGCTGGGGCTGCGCGGCGAGACCGCGCCCGGGCTGCTGCGCCGGGTGCGCGCCTGAGCGCGAGCGAGAATCGGGGCTGGCCCCCTTTGCTGCACTACGGAGTCCCATGAAAGCCCTTGCATCCTTGTTAGGCGCCGCGGCGCTTGCCGGCACCGTCCTGTTCGCGCCCGCCGCCGGCGCGCAGACGATCCACCTCGTGGTCCCCTTCGCGCCCGGCGGCGCGCAGGACGTCCTGGGCCGCCATTTCGCGACCAAGCTCAGCGCGCGCATGGGCACCCCGGTGGTCGTCGACAACAAGAGCGGCGCCAGCGGCGTGGTGGCGGCCGACGGGGTCGCGAAGGCGGTGCCGGACGGCACCACGCTGTTCCTGGCAACGGGGGGCGCGATCACGATCGCGCCGCACCTGAACCCCAAGCTGTCTTACGACGCACTCAAGGACTTCGTGCCGGTGGCGCTGATCGGCGACACGCCGATGACGCTGAGCGTGCGCGCCCAGAGCCCCTACCAGACGATCGCCGACGTGCTGCGCGACGCCAAGGCCAATCCGGGCAAGGTGAGCTACGGCTCCAGCGGCAATGGCAGCGTCTCCCATCTCACCGGCGAGCTGCTCGCGCAGGCCGCCGGCGTGCAGCTGATCCACGTCGGCTATCGCGGCGCCTCGCCGGCCCTCATCGACCTGCTGGGCGGGCAGATCTCGATGATGGTCACCAGCTCGGCGTCCATCGACCCGATGGTGCAGGAGAAGAAGGCGCGCGTGCTCGCCACGTTCACCCGCGACAACCTGCCCAACTTCCCGGGCGTGCCCACCGTCACCCAGTCCAGCGGCCTGAAGGGCCTGGAAGTCCCGGTCTGGATCGGCATCATGGCGCCGGCCCGCACGCCCGCGGCCACGGTCGAAAAACTGGCGGCCGAATTCACCGCCGTCTGCCGGCTGCCCGAGACGCAGGAGCGCTTCAAGTCGCTGGGCGCCCTGGCCATGTGCGGCGGCCCGGCGGAACTGGAGAAGGTCGTCGCCGACGATTACCAGCGCTGGGCCCGGGTGATCAAGCAGGGCAACATCAAGGAGTGAGCCTCTGGTCGGAGGCCCGCACAAGCGCGAGGCGTGACCCGGCATTCATGCGCCGATGAAGCAGAGCGTTCCCGTCGCGCCCCGGATCGCAGCGCCGCATGGTGGGGTCGCTTCGCGAACCCACCCTACAAGCTAGGGGCATCACCCCTCGACCGGCTCGCCCAGGTTCTGCATGAGCCGGTTGGCCCAGGCGAAGATGGCGATGGCGTGCAGCAGGTCGAGGATCTCCAGCGACGACAGGCCGGCGGCGCGCAAAGGTGCCAGCCGCGCGGCGCCAAAGCCCGCGGGCTCGCGCGTGAGCTCGATAGACGCCTGCACGATCGCCCGCTCGCGCGCGCTGGTGCCCGCGCCCTGCGGCTGCACGAACACCTGCGCGATCACGTCGTTGCGCTTCGCCAGCTGCTCGAAGCGCTGGGCGTGCACCGAGCCGCAATACACGCAGCCGTTCACGCGCGAGACGACCGTGGCGGCGAGTTCGCGCTCGGCGCGCGACAGGCCGCCGGGCGCGTACATGATCGCGTTGAAGACGATGGAACGCTGCTCCAGGATCTCCGGCTGCCGGATCAGCGTCATGTAGTAGTCGGAGCTGGTGGCCTTGGGGTGGCTGGCCTTCAGCACCTCCAGCTGGCGCGGCGTCGCCTCGTCCAGCGGCAGCACCGGCAGCCAGGCCTTCCAGCCCAGGGTGGCGCTGGTGAAGCCGCCGATGCGCAGCGGCTCGCCCGGGGGCGGCAGGTTGGCCGGGTGCACGAAGGCTTCGGCGTCGTCCGCAGGCGGCGCGACATCGCCCCGGCCCTCCGCCGCCAGCGCCTGCAGGCCGGCGATCACGCGCACCTGGTAGGCCACGAGCGAGATCAGTTGTCCCAGCGTCACGACGTCCGCCGTGGCCAGTCCCGCAGCGGGCAGGCGCAGCAGCGCCTCCCGGTCGCCCTCCACGGGGCGCGTCGCCAAGGTCGATGCGAATACGAGGATGGCGTCCAGGCGCGGACCAGCCGCAGGCTGCCGCACGGCGGCGAGCTGCTGCCGGTACCAAGCACCCAGCGCGGCGCCGCCACTGAGCTGCGCGACCGTCGCCGCGGCCACGAGGCGCTCGCCCAGGGACAGGCCAGCCAGCTGCGGGTCGAACACGGACTGCAGGCAGGCCTGGGTGGCGGCAACCACCTTGTCGCGCTGGTGGCGCACGGTGTGGGCGGGTTCACCCGGGTGCAGCGGCACCAGCGCGTCGATCAGGTCGGGCGGGAAGGCCTGCGTCATGTCGTGCTCGAAAAATCATCGTAGGGGGGAAAGGCTGCGGGCGTCCACTCGTCGCCGAGCAGCTCCGGCTCGGCAAAACGCCGCATGGCCTCGAAGTGCAGCTGCGGGTCCTCGGTCAGCAGCTGCCCGGCCAAGCCGCGCGCGAGGCGCTGGGCGCCGTCGCTGATCTGCGGGATGTCGCCCGACACCTGGCCATGCGACAGCGCGCCGACGAAGTTGAAGGAGTGGATGCGCTCCAGGCCCGGACAGGCGCCCGGCACCTTGGCCTGGAACTCGAACAGCGGCCCCAGGTCGGGCGACTCGGCGAGCTCGCCGTCCTCTTCGCCCGCCGGCGGCGTGTAGCGGTCCTGCCAGAGGCGTACGTGCGGCGCGATGGTGCTGAACTCGGGCCGCTGCGACCAGTCGGTGCGAAAGCCCGTGCTGAAGATCACCGCGTCCACGGCCAGCGGGCCCTTGCCGGTGTCCAGGCGCAGCGCGCCGTCGCTGCGCACGCGGGCGCCCTGCACGCCGGCGCCGATGTGGAAGTGCGCGTTGGCGTGGCGCGAGACGCGCAGCGTGCTGCCGTGCGGCGGCGGCACCTGCTGCACGTTGATGTAGTGCCGGAAACGCCACTTCCAGTCGTCAGTCAGCTGCCAGAAGCCGTGCGCCATGCCGGGGCTGCCGATGCCCTTGCCCTTGTTGACGGTCGGCAGCACGGAGCGCCGAACCAGCAGGTCGACCCGCGCAGCGCCGGCTTCCAGCGCGGTGGCCGCCACGTCCATGGCGGAGGCGCCGCCGCCGATCACCGCCACCCGCTGCCCACGAAAGCGCTCACCCTCCCAGGCCTCGCCCGAATGGACCCAGCGCTCGCGCGGAATGTCCGCGGCCCAGGGTGGCACCCAGGGGCCGCCCAGTCCGTCGCGGCCGGTAGCCAGCACCACGTGCCGGGCCAGCACCACGTACGCGCGGCCGCCTTGGGCATCGTCGGCCAGGTGCAGTTCCACCACGCCGTCGGCGCGCGGCCGCAGGTCGGTGGCACGCTGCAGGTTGCGCACGGCGAGCCCCAGCACCTGCCGGTACCAGCGCAGGTAGTCGGCCCACTGCAGGCGCGGGATCTTGTCCAGCTCCGCCCAGGCCTGAAGCCCGAACTGCGCCTCGAACCAGGCGCGGAAGGTCAGCGCCGGCAGGCCCAGCGCCGGGCCCGTCAGCTCCTTGGGCGAGCGCAGCGTCTCCATCCGGGCCGTGGTCGCCCACGGGCCTTCGAAGCCGGCCGGCGCACGGTCGAACAGGGCTGCGGGCACGCCCAGGTGGGCCAGGGAGGCGCCGAGCGCGAGGCCTGCCATGCCGGCACCGACGATGGCTACTTCGAGCACGGGCTGGCCGGCCATGGAGCGCGGCGGTACCCAAGGTTTGGCTGGCAGGCCCAGCCAGGACAGGTCCTGGCGCAGCCGCGCCTCGAGCGCCGCCAGGCCGGCAGGAGTGGGATGGGGGCGGGAAATCAAGCCCCGCATTCTCCGGCATCCGGTCCGGCGGGTCCGCGGAAGGGTCCGGCGGGCTAAGATGCCGGGTTTTCCCGAACCTTCCCCCAACATTGGACAAAGCCACCGACGGCAAGTATTTGCACGCAGCCCTGGGCCAGCGGATCAGCATCCGTGGGGCGCGCACGCACAACCTCAAGAACGTCG
>JAQGMU010000355.1 GCA_028292195.1 Ramlibacter sp.
GTCGCCTTCGAGGACGGCTTCCTCGACAACCCGCCCCGCTTCGTCCAGCGCATCGCCGCCGTGCGCGCCGCGCCCCGGACGCTACCGGCGCGTTACACGCTCTAGTTAGAATCTCGTATTCCCCTGGGATCACCCGAATGAAACCGATTACTGGCAGCATCGTGGCCCTCGTGACGCCGATGCACGAGGACGGCAGCGTGGATTACCCCACGCTGCGCAAACTCGTCGACTGGCATATCGCCGAAGGCACGGACTGCATCGGCGTGGTCGGCACCACCGGCGAGTCGCCGACCGTCGACGTCGAAGAGCACCAGGAGATCATCCGCGTCTCCGTGGAGCAGGCCAACGGCCGCGTGGCCATCATGGCCGGCTGCGGCGCCAATTCCACCCAGGAAGCGATCGCGCTGGCGAAGTACGCGCAGAAGGTCGGCGCCGACTGCCAGCTGCAGGTCGTGCCCTACTACAACAAGCCGACCCAGGAAGGCCTGTACCGCCACTTCAAGGCGATCGCCGAAGCGACCGGCGACCTGCCGACCGTGCTGTACAACGTGCCCGGGCGCACCGTGGCCGACATGCTGCATGACACCGTGCTGCGCCTGACGCAGGTGCCCGGCATCGTCGGCATCAAGGAAGCCACCGGCAACATCGAGCGCGCCCAATGGCTGATCCGCGACGTGCCCAGGGGCTTCGCGGTCTACTCGGGCGACGACCCGACCGCCGTGGCGCTGATGCTGTGCGGCGGCCAGGGCAACATCAGCGTGACGGCCAACGTGGCCCCGCGCCTGATGCACGAACTGTGCGTGGCCGCGATCGCGGGCGACGCGAAGCGGGCGATGGAAATCCAGCGCAAGCTGATGCCGGTGCACAAGCACCTGTTCGTGGAAGCGAACCCGATTCCGGTGAAATGGGCGATGGCCCGCATGGGCCTGATGGGCGGCGCGATGCGCCTGCCGATGACGCCCCTGGCGGCGGCCAACGAAGCCGTGGTGGAAGGCGCCTTGCGCGCCGCTGGCCTGCTGGCCTGATGACAATGCGTTCCGAGAGAGGATCCCAAGTGAAGTTTTCCGTGAAGTTCGGCCTGCTGGCTATCGTTGGCGCGCTGTCCGCCTGTTCCGCCTTGCAGGGCGACAAGGTCGACTACAAGAGCGCGAGCAAGGGCGTGGCGCTGGAAGTGCCGCCCGACCTGTCCCAATTGACGCGCGACTCGCGCTACGTGGTGCCCGGCGGCGCGGTCTCCGCCAACAGCTTCCAGGTCGGCCAGTCGGTGCCCAACCTGCCGACCGCGGCCACCGCCATCGGCGACGTGCGCGTCGAGCGTTCCGGCAACCAGCGCTGGCTGGTGGTGAACCGTCCCGCCGACCAGCTCTGGGGCCCGCTGCGTGACTTCTGGCAGGAAAGCGGCTTCCTGCTCACCATGGACCAGCCCAACCTGGGCATCATGGAAACCGACTGGGCCGAGAACCGCGCCAAGATTCCGCAGGACTTCATCCGCAACTCGCTGGGCAAGCTGCTCGACTCGGCCTACTCCACCTCCGAGCGCGACAAGTTCCGCACCCGCCTGGAGCGCTCGGCCAGCGGCGGCACCGAAATCTACGTCAGCCATCGCGGCATGATCGAGGTCTACAGCAATACCCAGAAGGACCAGACGATGTGGCAGCCGCGCGCCGCCGATCCGGAACTGGAAGCCGAATCCCTGCGCCGCCTGATGGTGAAGCTGGGCGTACCGGCGGCGCAGTCGGCCGCGGCGGGCTCGGTGGCCCCGGACAAGCCGAGTTCGCGCGTGGCCAGCGTCGACAACCAGCCGGTGCTGGTGATCGACGACGCCTTCGACCGCGCCTGGCGCCGCGTCGGCCTGGCGCTCGATCGCACGGGCTTCACGGTGGAAGACCGCGACCGCAGCCAGGGCACTTACTTCGTGCGCTACGTGCCGCCGAACGCCGACAAGAAGGAGCAGGGCTTCCTGTCCAGGCTGTTCACCCGCGAGAAGGCCGAGGCGCCGCTGAAGTACCGCATCGCGCTCAAGAGCGAAGGCCAGAGCACCACGGTGTCGGTGCTGAACGCGAGCGGCGCACCCGAGAAGTCGGGCGACGCGCAGCGCATCGTGCAGGTCATCGCCGACGACCTGAAATAAGGTGCTGCGGTTCAAGAGCCTTGGCAGCGGCAGCGCCGGCAACGCTACCGTCGTCCAGGCTCGCTGCGGGACCCAGCTGGTCCACCTGCTGATCGATTGCGGGCTCGGCATCCGCGAGCTGGACAAGCGCCTGGGCGCCGCCGGCATGCTGGCCGAGCAGGTCGACGCGATCTTCGTGACCCACGAACACGGCGACCACATCGGCTGCGCCCGCCAGCTCGCGGTGCGCCAGCGCATCCCCGTCTACATGAGCGCCGGCACCTATGCCGCGGTCGGCCAGCCCGACTTCGCCGGGCTGCTGCGCCTGGCCTGCGACGGCGAGGACATCGCCATCGGCCCGCTGCAGGTGCGGCCCTTCACCGTGCCGCACGACGCCCGCGAGCCGCTGCAGCTGACCTGCACCGATGGCGACACGCGCCTGGGCATACTGACCGACCTGGGCCACACCACGGTGCACGTGCAGCAGCACCTGAGCGGCTGCGGCACGCTGCTGCTGGAATGCAACCACGACGAGCAGATGCTGGCTGAGGGGTCCTATCCGGCGTTCCTGAAGCGGCGCGTGGGCGGCGCTTACGGCCACCTGGCCAACAGCGCAGCGGCGGCGCTGGCCCAGGTGCTGCTGGCCAGCGGCCTGCGCCAAGTGCTGGCGGCCCACCTGAGCGAGCAGAACAACAGGCCCGAGCTGGCGCGCCAGGCCCTGGCCGATGCCCTGGCCTGCGACCCCGACGACATCCACGTCGCCGATGGCGCCAGCGGAAGCGGCTGGCTTACGGCCTGTTGAATCTCACTGCGGCCGGCAAGCGACGGCCGTGACGACGACCTTGCGCTTTTGCTGGTCCTGCTGCGGCGCCGAGTCCTGCACCGGCAGCCAGGCCAGCTGCTGCAGGCTGGTTTCGGTGCTGGCCTCGGTCTGCTGGGCGGCGGCCTGGATGGGCCTGGGTGCGGCGGCCAGGGCGGCAGCCGGGGGCTGCGCTGCTGCCGGCGTCGTGACCGCAGGGGCGCTGCCGGTGGCAGGGGCCGTCACGCCGGCGTTGCCGTTGCCGCTGCCGTCAGGGGCAGTCGCGCCGCTGCCGCTGGTGCTCGCGTTGGTGGCAGTGTTCTGGGTGTTGCTGTTGGCGTTGGCATTGGCGTTGACGTTGCTATTGCTATTACCGCTGCTATTGCCGTTGCCGTTGCGCAAGGTTTTGAGGTAGGCGAGATAGGCCGCGACGCTGGCATTCTCGTCATCGTCCTTGCTGGCTTTGCCCTTGCCCTTGTCCTTCTCCTTGTCCTTGCCGGTGCCGCTGCCGCCGCTGCCGCTATTGCCTGCGCTGAACCGCACACGCGTGCTCTCGTAGCCCGGCGCGAAACCAGTGAACGCTCCGGCCGCGATGTGGGAGAAGGTCCCGCTGACGGAAGCGGCTTCCAGCACGGCGTAGCTGTCGCCCGCCTGTGGTGCGTAGCCTGCCGGGGCCAGCGCCAACGTTCCATCGAGCCTGGCTTTCCCGCTGGCCAGCAGGCGGTCGTAGCCGCTGGCCGAAGCCACGTCGATCTCCAGTCGCGAGTCCTTCTTCATCTCGACGTCGCCGTTCACGCGCAGGTCGCCCACCTTGCCGGCGCCGCCGGGCCGCAGGATGCCTTCGTTGGTCAACTGGCCGCCGGCCAGGTCCAGCAGGCCGCTGCCGGCCAGCACGGCATCCTTCTTGTTGTCGAAGTCGGTTCCGTTGGTGACGAAGGTGGCGCCGGAGGCCAGTGCCATGCTGGCTTTGTTCTCGACTTTCGAGGCGTCGACCGTCACCCGCGTGCCGGCGGCGAATGACTGGTCGGCACCGAACTGCACCGTCTTGCCCGCGAGCGAGATGGCGCCGCCCGCGGCGTCCAGCGGCGCGGCAAGCTGGATGTCGGCCTTGGCGGCGGCCAGCGTGATGCTGCCGCCGGCCGTGGTGATGCGGTCGGGCCGGACGTCCTGGTCCTTGCCCGCGGTGCGCAGTTCCACCTTGCCGCTGCCCTGCGTGCGGATCGGCATGCCCTGCAGCAGGATGCCGCCCGACCCGCCGGCCAGCAGCTCCAGCTTCAGGTTGCGATCGGGCGCCAGCAGCAGCTCGTTGCCGCTGAAGTTGCCGCTTGCCTGGATCTTGCGGTTCGCCTGGATCGAGATGTTGGCGTTCATGCCCTCCAGCTCGCTCTCGTAGATCGTGTAGTTGCTGGCGCCCACGGAAGCCAGCAGCCCGCCGGCACCGAGCAGGTCGTCTGCGCTGTTGGGCGTGTTCAGCAGGTCGCTGCCGTCGCCGGTGCCGCCGCGGATGGTCACGTTGTCGGGGTCCAGCAGCAGGTTGCCGGTGCTGCCGTTCGCGGCGCCCAGGTCCACCTTGCCGCGGAAGATCAGCTCCCGCCGGCCCGACACTTCGGCGCGGCCGCCGGCGCCATTGGGGCCGGCGCCCAGCGCCGTCAGCGTGCCGCGGAAGCGCGTGGTGTCGTCGCTCCATACGACCACCGTGCCGCCGTTGCCGGCCAGCGTGGCGTCGGCCTTGAGCACCACGCCCTGCTCCACGTCGACCGCCAGTGCGTTGGTGATGCGTGCGTCCTGGCCTTGCCAGCCGCCCCCCAGCAGGATCTCGCCGCCGCCGTTGCGGTGGCTGACGTCGATGGAGGTCGCGGCCTTCAGCACCAGCCGCTCGGCGGACACATGCACGCTGCCGCCCTGGCCGGGCGCGCTGGCCTGGATGGCGCCCGCGATCTCGGCCTGCTGCGTGGCCTGCAGCACCACCTTGCCGCTGCCCTCCCGGCTGCCCTCGGCGCGTATCGTGCCGCTGTGCTGCAGCAGGCTGGCGAAGATACCGACCGAGTCGCCCTGCAGGCGGCCCAGGTTGATGGCCCGGTCGTCCGGCGCGCGCACCTCGAAGCGGATCCCTTCCAGGCCGCGGCCCGTGAGGTAAACCTTGCGGCCGGCCGCCAGGATCACGTCGCCGCCCTGCGAGCGCACCACCGCGGGCTTGTCGGTTTCGATCTTCGGGCCGATCAAGACCACGTCGCCGTTCCTCGCCAGCACCTCGCCCTGCACCGAGAGCTTCGCCTGGTTCGCCGAAGTGTCGCCGGTGCCGAAGCGCAACTGGCCCGCGATGGCGTCGGCCTTGCTCATGGGCAGCGTGGAAGCGGTGAAGCCCGCGGTGTCGACGACGGCGCCCGCGCCCACCGCGATGCCGGCGGGGTTGACCAGCACCAGCCGGCCGTTGGAGCCCAGCGTGCCGAAGATGCTGCTCGGGTCGCTGCCGGTCACGCGGTTGATCGACATGCTGCCGGCATCGGGCTGCGAGAAGTACACGCTGCGCTCGGCCGGCACCGAAAAGCTGCGCCAGTCGATCGCGGAATGGTGGGTGCCCGCCCCGTTGGTGGTGGTGACGGTGGTGCGCGCGCCATCCTGCTGCGCGCTGGCCGTGCCGTGGATGGCGGTCATGCCCACCGGCTGGGCCACGGCGACGGTGCCGAAGCACGCGGCGATGGCGGCGGCCAGCACGCGCTGGGTGGTGACGTGGGTGAACGGACTGCGACACATCTGATTGCCCCTCGCAACGTTTTGCAAGATGGCTGCAGTGTTTGTTGCCCCCCGTGTGAGGCGGGCGGCAGGATGGCGCAATTCAATGTCGGACGCTGGCTACAAGCGTCCCCTGGCAGGAACTTGTTGGCAGCCGGAAAAAGAAAAAGCCGCCCGAAGGCGGCTTCTTCCCAAGCAGCCTGGGCTTACTTGGTGGCGCTGGCAGCCGACGATGCGGCAGCAGCGGCGGAGCCGGCAGCAGCCGAGGCGGAGCCAGCGGCAGCGGAGGCAGCACCAGCAGCGGCGTCGGCAGCGGCCGGGGCCGGCGCCGGAGCCGGCGGGGTCACGACGACAGCGGCCGGAGCCGGAGCAGGCGCCGGCTCTTCCTTCTTGCCACAGGCGGCGAGGGCGGCGGCGGCAATCAGAGCGGCCAGAACGAGCGATTTCTTCATTTCAGGTTTCCTTCAGGGGATGGGGGGGCGACAAGTTTCCGGAAAGTGTCCCGGCGGCTTTGGAGCCGCTAGTGACCGAGTGGAAAAAGCTCGAGCGCTTTCCAGCTCAGCCAACAATTATAGCCATTTGCAACGGGGTGCTCGGGGATTACCCGTGGGATCGGGAACTCTACAGGCCGAGCGTCGTCGCGGGGAAGGCCGGAGTGGCCTGGCGCAGCCACTCGTTGAGGCCCTCGCGCAAGGCGACGCGGCGCTCGGGCTCGCTGCCGCAATAGCCATTCGAACGCTCGATGTCGCGGCGCTCCAGCACCCACTCGCGGCTCCACAATGCGCTCGGCAGGTCGAGCGCATCGGCCGAGGTGCAGGCCACCGCCGTGATGATGTGCGACCACGTGCCGCGCCACCGCACGAAACGCGGATGCATGCGCACCACGTCGTCGTAGCGCTTGGCCACCAGCGTGCAGTGGCGGCCGCTTTTCGACCACGACTGCAGCGAGTCGATCACGGCCCGTTCGCCGAGCGGCCACTCGGCAAAGGTGGCGTCGCAAAGGATCAGCTCGCGCCAGCCTTCGCGCGCGGCCGTGGCGAAGGCATCGCGCACCAGCTGGCGGAAGTCTTCGCGGCCCTCGAAGCGCCGCGACGGCAGGGCACCGGGTGCACCGTTCCCGATCTGGTTCTCGTTCTCGTTCTCGCTCATGTTCCCGCTCCTTCGGCGTGGGCCCAGCCCGCCTCGCACCATGATTGCAGCAATTCGCGCGCGCCTTCGCTGGCATTGTCCAGGTCGCCACGGTCCAGCCGGCGACTGTCGGCCAGCCGGCGCATCAGCAGCGCGTCGCGGCCCGCGGCCCGCCACGAATCGCCGTTGACGAACACGTGCTTCGCATCGTGCAGCATCCGCGTGCGGGCATCCAGCACCAGGGCCTGCAGGCGGCGCGGCACCCGGCCGGCCTCGAACCAGACGTTGCCCTTGGGCTCGGTGAGGTACTCGCCCAGGGCCCGGTCCAGCGCCGACGGGTCCTTCAGCGCGGCGGCCAGGGCTTCATGGGCGAAGCCGCGCAGGGCCTCCGGAATGGCGCCGGGCGCGGCGGTGGCGGGCTGCGCCGGGTCGCGGTAGAGGCGCTCGTCGAGCTCGCCGGCCTCGTCGGCCATGCGCTGCAGCAGTTCGCGCGCCAGCTCGGCCCGCCCGGGGGCGCGGAAGCCGATCGAATAGGTCTGGCACTCGCCGACCGCGACGCCGTCGTGCGCATAGCGTGGTGGCAGGTACAGCATGTCGCCCGGGCCCAGCTCGTATTCCTCTTCCGGCCGGAAATCGGCCAGGATCTTCAGCGGCACGCCCTCCTGCAAGGCCAGGTCGTCCTGCCGGCCGATGCGCCAGCGGCGCGTGCCCTGCGCCTGCAGCAGGAACACGTCATAGCTGTCGAAGTGCGGCCCGACGCCGCCGCCGTCGCTGGCCCAGCTGATCATCAGGTCGTACAGCCGAGCGGCCGGCACGAAGGCGATGCGCTGCAGCAGTTGGTGGACGGCGCCGTCATGCAGGTCGACGCCCTGCACCAGCAGCGTCCAGGCCTGCTGCGCCAGC
>JAQGMU010000640.1 GCA_028292195.1 Ramlibacter sp.
GCATGTGCTGGCCGGGGAACACCACCGGCGCACCCTTGAACAGGCGGAACTTGTAAGTGCCGCTCAATTTGCCGAAGGCGATGACCGAACCGCTGAAGGTGATGGCGCCGATGGCCGCCCCGAGGAACAGCTCCAGCCGGTTGCCCGGGGGGATGGGCGCGCTGGGTTGCAGCTCGCGCATCAGGGCCGCGGGTTCCAGCACGGCGGCAACCGCGATGAACACCGCGGCCAGGCCGATCATGCTGTGGAAGAAGGCCACCAGCTCCGGCATCTTGGTCATCTCGACCGTCTTGGCGCGGTAGGCGCCATAGCCGCCGCCGACCACCAGGCCGATCAGCACCCAGACCATGCCGCGGCCCGAGCCGCCGGACACTTCGACGATCAGCGCCGCGGTGGTCAGCATGGCGATGGCCATGCCGATCATGCCGAACAGGTTGCCGCGGATCGAGGTGGTCGGATGCGACAGGCCCTTGAGCGCCTGGATGAAGCAGACCGACGCCGCCAGGTACAGCAGCGTGACGAGGTTCATGCTCATTGCTGGACCTCCGCCGCCGCCGGTGCTTTCTTTTCTTTCTTCTTGAACATCTCCAGCATTCGTCGGGTGACGAGGAAGCCGCCGAAGATGTTCACCGAGGCCAGCGCCACCGCCAGCAGGCCCATGGTGCGGCCGGCCCAGGTTTCGGTCTGCGCGGCCGCCAGCATGGCGCCGACGATCACGATCGCCGAGATCGCGTTGGTCACGGCCATCAGCGGCGTGTGCAGCGCGGGCGTGACGGTCCAGACCACGTGGTAGCCGACGTAGATCGCCAGCACGAAGATGATCAGGTTGATGACGGTGTGGGAGACTTCCATCTTTATTTCCTGGTGACCTGTCCATCGCGCGTGACCATGCAAGCGACGACGATGTCGTCTTCCAGGTCGACCTTGATGCCGCCCTCCTTGGGCAGTATCAGCTTCAGGAAGTCCAGCACGTTGCGGGCATAGAGCGCGGAGGCGTCGGCCGCCACCAGGGCCGCCAGGTTGGTCTCGCCGATCAGCGTCACGCCGTGCTTCACCACCGTGCGGCCCGGCTCCGTCAGCGGGCAATTGCCGCCTTGCGGCGCTGCCAGGTCGACGATCACCGAGCCCGGCTTCATGGAACGCACCATCTCCTCGGTCACCAGCACCGGCGCCGGCCGGCCGGGGATCAGTGCGGTGGTGATCACGATGTCCGCCTGCGCCACGCGCTTGGCCACTTCGGCCTTTTGCCGCTCCAGCCAGCTGGGCGGCATGGGCCGGGCATAGCCGCCCACGCCCACCGCCGCTTCCTTCTCTTCCTGGGTTTCGTAGGGCACGTCGATGAACTTGCCGCCGAGCGACTCGACCTGCTCCTTGACCGAAGGCCGGACGTCGGAGGCTTCGATCACTGCTCCCAGCCGCTTGGCCGTTGCAATGGCCTGCAGGCCGGCGACGCCGACGCCCAGGATCACGACGCGCGCTGCCTTCACCGTGCCGGCCGCCGTCATCAGCATCGGCATGAAGCGCTGGTAGGTGTTGGCGGCCATGATCACGGCCTTGTAGCCGGCGATGTTGGCCTGCGAGCTCAGCACGTCCATGCTCTGGGCGCGGGTGGTGCGGGGCGCCGCTTCCAGTGCGAAGCCGGTCACGCCGGCGGCGGCCATGCGCTGCAGCCCGGCCGCGTCGAATGGATTGAGCATGCCCACCAGGCTTGAACCCGGCCTGAATGCCACCAACTCAGTCTCCTGCGGCGGCCGCACCTTCAGCACCAGCTCGCAGCCCAGCGCGCCGGCCTGGTCGGTGATTTCGGCGCCGGCAGCCTGGTAGGCCTCGTCGGTGACGCTGGCCGCGAGCCCGGCGCCGGCAGCGACGCGAATCGTGTGGCCCTGGGCTTTCAGTTTCTTGGCCGTCTCGGGCGTGACGGCGACACGGGTTTCACCCGCCATGGTCTCGGCGGGGACGCCAATCAGCATGGATGCTCTCCTCTGCGGGGGTTTTTGGTCTGGCTATCCTGAACTGAACGCAAGCTTACATGAAGAACCTTCTCACTCTGCCGTAACCCGCGCGCCTTAGTCTTCACCCACCATGTCCTTTCCCATCCTCATCGCGCTGTCGGCGGCGCTGCACTTCTACATCGCCGCGCGCCTCGCTCCGGCGCTGCCGGATGCTGCCGGCTGGGCGCTCGCGCTCTGGCTGGTGGTGTCGGCCGTGCTGACGCCGCTGGGCCTGATGGCACGGCGCTGGCTGCGCCCGCCGGCGGCCGACCGCCTGACCTGGGCCGGCATGCTGGCCATGGGACTGTTCTCGTCGCTGCTGGTGTTCACCGTGCTGCGCGACGCCGTGCTGCTGGGCGCTGCACTTGCCGCGCGCGCCGGCCTGGCCTTGCCCGCCGCGCTGCGGCCGGACAGCGCCATTGCGGTGGCCGTGCTGGCCTTGCTGGCCACCGCCATCGGCCTGGCCAACGCCCGCCGTACGGCGCAAGTCGTCCGGGTCGACGTGCGGCTGGCGCCGTTGCCGCCGGCGCTGGAGGGTTTCCGCATCGTCCAGATCAGCGACATCCACGTCGGCCCCACCATCAAGAGCGCCTACCTCGATGCGATCGTCGACCGCGTCAACGCGCTGCAACCCGACGTGGTGGCCATCACCGGCGACCTGGTCGATGGCTCGGTCGCGGAGCTGGCCGAACACGTGGCACCGCTGGCCCGGCTGCGCGCGCGCCACGGGACCTTCTTCGTCACCGGCAATCATGAGTACTACTCGGGCGTGCATGACTGGGTGACGGAGCTGCAGAGGCTGGGCATCCGCGTGCTGCACAACGAGCACGTGGTGCTGCAGCACGAGGGCGCGCAGCTGGTGCTGGCCGGCGTGCCCGACGTCAGCGGCCACCACTACGATGCCGCGCATCGCAGCGACCCCGCCGCGGCCCTGGTCGGCGCGCCGGCCGATGCGGTGAAGGTGCTGCTCGCGCACCAGCCGCGCAGCGCGGCGGCGGCATTGCAGGCCGGCTTCGACCTGCAGTTGTCCGGCCACACGCATGGCGGCCAGTTCTTCCCCTGGTCCCTGTTCGTGCCGCTCCAGCAGCCGTTCACGGCCGGGCTGCACCAGCTCGGCCGTATGTGGATCTACGTCAGCCGTGGGACCGGTTATTGGGGTCCGCCGAAGCGGATTGGTGCACCATCTGAAATTTCGGAGATCCGGCTGGCTGTGTCAGGCTGAGTCCTACAGGCCGGCGGCAGTTTGTCCGACATGGCTGAGCTAGGCGGGCAGCGAACACTGGGTTCATGGTCCGCCCCGCATCCCTACCGTTCCCCCTGTCCGGCGCTGCCGGCGCCAACGTCGTCTACCTCGGCGCGGCCCTCTGCCGCCGCAAGTTCGAGCTGTTCTATCCCTCCGGCTTCGAAGATGAGACCTACCTCGTGGCCGAGCGCTCGCACAAGGAGCGCGCCCACATGGAGTGGGACATCGAGCTGAGCCCTGCCACCTTCCGCAAGCTGCTGGCGCGCGGCGAGTTCCGCGCCATCTCCGATGCTGCAGTGCGGATAGAAGCGCGCGCCAACCTGCTGTTCTCGTTCGAACGCATGGCGTTGCGCGATGCGGTGAAGTCCCCCGCCGGCGCCCGCCTGTTCGCCAGCGAGCTCTACGCTTTCCTGTATGGCCACGGTTCGCCGCAGCGCCGCTTCAACGACTGGCTGGAAGCCCTGGCCGACCTGCCGCGGCCGCGCAGCCCGGTGCTGACCTGGCCGGTGGCGACGGTGTTCGGCTTCATCGCCCGGCCGGATCGCCACATGTTCTACAAGCCGCGGGCCACCCGCAAGGCGGCCCATCACTATGGCTACGCGCTCGGCTACCACGCCAAGCCGGCGTGGACCCACTACCAGGACCTGCTGAGGTTCGCCAGCGTGCTGCGCCGCGACCTGGACCGCAAGCCGGGGTTCAAGGCGCGGGACATGATCGACCTGCAGTCGTTCATGTGGGTGCAGGGGGCGCCGGAGTACGAGACCTGACGCCGGGTTCGCTGGGGTTCCTGGCGTCACCCCAGCCTACGATGCGTCGACCTTCGCAGGCTGGGGTGAGCCGCGCTCACCCCAGCGTTTTCTACGCCAGCAGCGCCAGGTCTCTTCCGCCAGCGGCAAGCCATTGAAAAGCGCCGCCCCGGCGAACGCAGCCCAAAGATAAGCACTCGGCCACGGCTCGTCCTTCCACCGCAGGCCAAAGTCCGGCATCGCCTCATCGAACAGCGACAGCACCTGCCCCCAATGCTGCACCGCCAACAGCGCCAGCGACAGCAGCGGCAGGATCTCCAGGAAGCTGTGGATCATCTGCTCGGTAGGGCCCACCTCGCGCAGCGGCACCGTGTACTGCAGCTCGACCCAGGTGGTCAGCTCGTGCGCCAGGAAGGCCGCGAACACCAGCAGCAGGATGGCAGCGTTCACCTCGAGCAGCGCCACGGCCAGCATCGCCACGCCGATCTCGGCCAGCAGCAGCCAATGGAACAGGTTCTCCTTCAGGCCGCTGGTGTGCTCGATGCGGGTGCGGCGATGGCAGGCCCAGTCGGCGCAGCCGAAGGCCACCCAGACCGGGAACACCACGTACATCAGCAACAGGCGGGCGCCGTCTTCCATGCCTTCAGCGCGCCGCGCCCCCGACCAGGCCGATCTTCAGCACGCCCAGGCGCTGCGCGCTCGACAAGGCGGCGGCCACGGTGTCGTACTTGGACTGTGGGTGCGGATGCACGTGGATCTCCGGCTGGTCGGCCTGCTGCGCCGCTTCGCGCAGCTTTGCCTCCAGCGCGGCGCGGTCCGCCAGCGCTTCGCCGTTCCAGGCGTAGCGGCCGCCGGGCTGCACGTCCAGCTGCACCACCACCGGCGGCGTCAGCGGCGGCGGCGCGCTCTTGCCCGGCATCTCCACGTCCACCGCGTGCAGCTGGATCGGGATGGTGATGATCAGCATCACCAGCAGCACCAGCAGCACGTCGACCAGCGGCGTGGTGTTGATGTCCACCAGCGGTTCGGGATCGGGCTCGGTGCCGGCGCGGATGTGCATGGTGGGCTAGCGCGACGGCGGTTCGGTCAGGAAGCCGATGCGCGCGATGCCGGCCTGCTGCGCCGCCTCCACCACCTGGCCGATGGGCGCGTAGTCGGCGCGGGCGTCGCCGCGGATGTGCAGCTCGGGCTGCGGCTGCATGGCGGCCACCCTGGCCAGCAGCTCGGGCAGGCCGCTGGCGTCCGGCAGCCGGGTCTCGAACCAGTAGATGGCGCCCTGGGCGTCGACCGTGATGATCACGTTCTCGCGGTTCGCGTCCTTCTGCACGTTGGGCTCGAGCGGCAGCTTGACCGCGATGGAGCTGTTCACCACCGGGATGGTGATGAGGAAGATGATCAGCAGCACCAGCATCACGTCGACCAGCGGCGTGGTGTTGATCGACGCGATCAGCCCGTCCTCCGAGTCCGTGCTGTCGAAGCGCATTCCCATTTAGCGCGTACCCGCCGCCAGCAACACGGTGTGCAGGTCGGAGCCGAAGGCACGCACCGTGTCCATCGCCACCTTGTTGCGCCGCACCAGCCAGTTGTAGCCCAGCACCGCCGGCACCGCGACCGCGAGGCCGAGGGCCGTCATGATCAGCGCCTCGCCCACCGGCCCGGCGACCTTGTCGATCGAGGCCGCGCCGGAAGCGCCGATGCGCACCAGCGCGTTGTAGATGCCCCAGACCGTGCCGAACAGCCCGACGAAGGGCGCGGTCGAACCCACAGTCGCCAGCACCGCCAGGCCTTCCTGGGTGCGGCTGTGCACCGTGCCGACGGCGCGTTCGATGCTCTGCGCCACCCAGGTGTTGAGGTCCACCTTGCCGATCAGTCCGTCGTGCTTGCGCGCGGCCTCCAGTGCCGACTCCGCGATGAAGCGGTACGGGCTGGCGGGCTGGAGCTGGTCGGCGCCCCTGCGCACGCTGTCGGCCTTCCAGAAGCTCTGGTTGGCCGCGCGCCCCTGGCCGCCCATGCGCGACTGCGCTATCAGCTTGGTGACCAGCACGTACCAGCTGGCCAGCGACATGATGGCCAGGACGAGGATGGTGCCGCGGGCGACCAGGTCACCCTGGTCCCAGAGGGCGCCCAGGCCATAGGGGTTGGCGGCGGCCGGCGCCTGGATCACCGGCAGGGCCGGCTGGGCTGCGACGGCGAAGGCTCCTGCGCACAGGAGGAAAGCCAGGAGCAAACGGACGGTCGCAGGGGAACGGGGCATGAATTTGGAAGGAGCGTGTGACGCCCGCATTCTGTCCTACACGACCATAATCCGCCAATGGACAAACGATGGCGACCCAGTGTCACCGTGGCCGCGATCATCGAGCGGGACGGGCGCTTCCTCATCATCGAGGAGGAAACTTCCGGCGGTTTGCGGCTGAACAACCCGGCGGGGCACCTCGATCCCGGTGAATCGATGGCCGACGGCTGCGCCCGCGAGGCGCTGGAGGAAACCGCCTGGCATTTCCGGCCGACGGCGCTGGTCGGCGTCTACATGGCGCGCTTCGTCAAGCAAGCCGACGGCGAGGACATCACCTACCTGCGTTTCGCCTTCTGCGGCGACCTGGGCGCGCACGAGCCCCACCGCAGGCTGGACGAGGGCATCGTCCGCGTCCTGTGGATGACGCATGAGGAACTGCGCGCCAGCGCGGACCGCCATCGCAGCCCGATGGTGCTGCGCTGCGTGGAGGACTACCTCGCGGGCGCGCGGATTCCGCTGGACCGGCTGCATACGGATCCCAGCGTGTACGCAGCCGCACGCACTTCTTAGGGGGGTTGCCGCCAGGCACCCCACCGTTCCGGCGGCGGTCGCTTCGCAAACCCGACTTACTTGGCGCACTTCCCGCTGAGGGCCCGTTCCGCTACCTGCGGCAGCGCCAGCAAGCCGCCCGCCGCCCCCTGCTTCTCCGGCGGGTGCAGGCAGTCGTCGCGCCCTGCCCCTTCCATGCCTTCGGCCAGCGGGTCCTTGGGCTTGCCCCGGCGCAGCTGCTCGTTGGCCATGTCGGCCAGGCTGCGGCGCTGCGGCGTCGCGAACGGCCCGCGCAAGTAAGGCGGGGCGGGCGGCAGGATCAC
>JAQGMU010000436.1 GCA_028292195.1 Ramlibacter sp.
GCTTCATCGACACGCTGAAAACGCAGCGCGCAGACCAAGAAAAAGGGAGCCTCAGGGCTCCCTTTTTTTCGTCAGAACATCGTCTCCTGGTAGCGGTCCTGCTTGCCGTCCCTGCGCGGCGTCAGCAGGCGCACTTCGGGCTCCAGCGCAGCCTCGGTCTGGTACTGCTTGCCGCACTCGGGGCAGGAGTATCCCTCAGGGTGGTCGGCGAAGGGACCATGGGAGGCCAGCACGCGAAAGCGCGCGCCGCAATAGGCGCACGATTTTTCGAAGATGCTGAGATCGTCGTCGTGGTCGGCAGCCTGGGTCATTGGAGTCCCCCTCCACTGAAGTCGGACGCCGCCAGTATGCGCCTGCCCGCGGGCACCTTCAAGCGCTGCCGACACCCACGGCAATGCCATCGGAACTCAGAACTCCTCGGTATCCACTTCGCTGCGCGCCTGCGCGCTATAGCGGTTGCCCTGCACCGTCTGCTGGTTGATGTCGGCATCCAACCGCGCCAGCAGGCCGGCGTCCAGCTTGACGTCGGCGGCGGCCAGGTCTTCCTGCAGGTGAGCCACGCTGGTGGTGCCGGGAATGGGGATGATGTCCTGCCCCTGGTGCAGCAGCCAGGCCAGCGCCAGCTGCGCCGGCGTGCAACCGGCCTCGCGCGCGAGTGCCTTGTAGCCGGGCAGCAGCTTCAGGTTCCCGGCGTAGTTGGCCGGCTCGAAGCGCGGCATGGACTTGCGGATGTCCTTGGCTTCCAGGGTCGTGACGTCCGGCAGGGCATCGCAGAGGAAACCGCGGGCCACCGGGCTGAAGGCCACGAAGGTGATGCCCAGCTCGCGGCAGGCATCCAGCACGGCGATCTCCGGATTGCGCGTCCACAGCGAGTATTCGGTCTGCACGGCGGTGATGGCGTGCACGGCATGCGCCTTGCGGATGGTATTGGCCGAAACCTCGGACAGGCCCAGCGTGCGTACCTTGCCCTGTTCCACCAGCCGGCTCATGGCGCCCACACTGTCCTCGATGGGCACCTTCTTGTCCCAGCGGTGCAGGTAGTAGAGGTCGATCACTTCGGTCTGCAGGCGACGCAGGCTGTCTTCGCAGTTCCGGAGGATCGCCTCGGGCCGGCCGTCGATGACGCGCCGGACCGTGCCGTCGTCGCCCTTCACGCCGGCCAGGCCGCCCTTACTGGCCAGGGTGAACCTGTCGCGGTGCGGTTTCAGCACCCGGCCGACCAGCGTCTCGTTGGCGCCGAAGCCGTACAGGGAAGCCGTGTCGAACAGCGTGACGCCCGCATCCAGCGCCGCCAGCAGCACCCGCTCACCCTGCTCCGGCGAGGGCGGCGTGCCGTAGGCATGGCTGAGGTTCATGCAGCCGAGCCCGAGGCTGCTGACGGCGAAGGGGCCGAGTTTTCTGGTGTCCATGGCGCCATTCTGCTTGGTCGCCGGACGCGAACGGGATCCTCAGCTGCTGCCGACCAAGGCGCTCGCGTTCTTGCCTTCCAGCCGCGCCTGGGCGCTGCGGCTGCCCATGCCACCCGCGCGCTGCAGCCAGCGAGCGGCTTGCATGCTGTCCTTCGCCACCGTCGCGCCCTGGTCGTAGGCAATGCCCAGGAAGTAGCTCATCTCGGCGCGGCCGAACCGGATGCCAACGTCCGTCACCTTGCCGCAGCGCTTGACGATCATGGGGACGTCGCCCTGGCCCTGCGCGAAGGCCTGCATCTGTTCGACGGTGCGGGCCAGGAAGCGGTCGCGGGACTGCTGGGCGGCCTGCTTGTCGGGGCTGATGGCCACCAGCTGGTCGGCCAGGATCGGCAGCATCTCGAACGGGGTCATGCCGGCACGGGCGCGCGGCGAGTAGAAGGCGCGCAGCATGGCCTTGTCCAGCGGCAGCAGGCTCTCCGAGTGGGTCGTGAAGTAGCTCAGCACCGTCTTGCCCTGGGGGTGGCCGCGCACGCCCATGACGTGCATGGACTCGTGGTACGCGCAGCGCAAGGCATCCGAGCCGCGCATCTGCATGCTGGCCGAATCGATGGTGGTCTCGGTGCGGAAGCTCAGGCGGGTTTCGCAGGGCTGGCCGTCGCTGAGGGCGGTGTCCGGCGTGATCTCGATGCTGACGTTGGCCTGCTGCTCCGCATCCACGCGGTCGCTGACGTCGATGACCTTCACACCGGATTCGGCGGCCACGTCACGCAGCGCCTGCAGCGCGTGCTGCCGGTGCCCGGCCGCGTTCACGCCATAGACGCGCACCTTGATGTCCTGCTCCCAACGCACCAGCCGGGTGGCGGTGCCGCTCTGGTGCCACAGCACTTCCCACATCGTGTTCATGCCCTCGTCGAACTGGCCGGCGTGGGCCATGAAGGGGGCGAACACAGCGGCAGCGAACAGGGCCACGACTCCGGACTTGCGCATCTGAACTGATCTCCTTGCAGGCATGAAGCGGTAGGAGCGTTCCTACGCCCGGCGAGTTCTCGGCTGACACACGAAGTAGGCCAAGACCTCGAAAAGTTCTCAGCCATGACCGCTGCTGAGCCTGCTTTTCGCTCGCAATCCGCGGCACGACTCGGCCTTGTCGCCGCCTAGGGTTAGTCCCATGCTCGAGCCACTGGAGTCTCCATTCGTGTGATCGTATGATGATTGAGCAGCCTGCAGCAACGCAATAAGCAGGCGCTCTGTTGTTCCGCCGGTGGCGGGGACGCGCCACCGGCCGTTCATCCAACCCCAGGAGACAGCCATGCACACACACGCGCGCACCCTCGCCGCAGCGGCGGCGCTTATCGCCGGGTCAGCCCTCGCGGCCGGGCCCGCAGTCGTCGGCGGCCCCGGCGAGAACCCCGCCTGCTTCAAGCCCTGGGACGCCAGCACCAAGTACTTCCAGTGGCCGGCGAAGAAGGGCCCGTACCGCCTCGCGCTCGCCAACGGTTTCGTGGGAAATACGTGGCGGATCCAGATGATCAAGATGGCCAAGGCCTATGCGGCGACGCCGGAGATGAAGGCGCAGCTCAAGGAGTTCAAGATCGTCTCCACCGGCACCGACGTGGCGGCACAGATCGCGGCGATCGACAACTTCATCAACTCGGGCTACGACGCGATCGTCACGATCGCCGTCAACCCGACGGCCTTCGCGCCGGTGATCAAGCGCGCCAACGCCAAGGGCGTGGTGATCGTGCCCTTCGACAACGTCCTGGACAGCACCGAGGTGATGATGGTCAACGAGGACCAGCTCGCCATGGGCCAGCAGTCGGGCGAATGGGTTGTGAAGAACATCCCGTCCAAGACCGGCAAGCTGCTGGAGGTGCGCGGGGTGCCCGGCAACACGGTGGACCGCGACCGCCACGTCGGCTTCCGCAAGGTCGTCGAGGCCCCGGGCAGCAAGTTCGAGGTGGTGGAGGTGGTGGGCAACTGGGACGACGGCACCGCGCAGAAGGCGGTGGCCGACGCCGTGGCCGTGCACAAGAACTTCGACGGCATGTTCGTGCAAGGCGGCTCCACCGGCGCGGTGCGCGCGCTGATCGACGCCAAGCACAAGATGATCCCGGTGGCGGGCGAGGCCGAGAACGGCTTCCGCAAACTGTGCGCCGAACGGGCCAAGGACGGCCTGCTGTGCGCCTCGCTGGGCCAGTCGCCCGGCCTGGTGGCGATCTCGATGAAGGCGGCGGTGACGGCGCTGCAGGGCAAGGTGATGCCGCAGATGATCTCGGTGC
>JAQGMU010000475.1 GCA_028292195.1 Ramlibacter sp.
TCCACAAGTTCGTGACCCCTGCCAGGGACCAGGGCGTTCCGGTGTTCGTGCAGATCACCCACATGGGCGCCAGCGGCACCCGCCGCACCGACGACATCGCCCAGTGGGGTTCGGTGATGGCGCCTTCGCAGATTCCCTCGCCGGTGCACCGCGCCATGCCGAAGCCGATGGAGGAAGAAGACATCGCGGCAGTCATCGAAGGCTTCGCCCTCACCTGCGCCAACGTCAAGGCCGGCGGCGGCGACGGCGTGGAGCTGCATGGCTCGCACGGCTACCTGCTGTCCAACTTCCTCTCGCCCTACTGGAACCGCCGCACCGACGGCTGGGGCGGCGACACCGAGCGCCGCGCGCGCCTGGCGCTCGAAATCGGAAAGGCAGTGCGCAAGCGCTGCGGCAGCGACTTCGTGGTGGGCATCAAGCTGAGCCTGGACGAATACCTGGGCGAACTGGGCACCACGCCGGACGAAACGCTGCGCGTGCTGTCCCTGCTGGAGCAGGCCAAGCTGTTCGACTACGTCTGCCTCTCGCACACCGATTACCACCAGAACCACAAGCTGGTGCCGCCGCAATCCAGCGGCGAGACCGCGCCGCTGGCGGCGAACGCGCAGCGCGTGCGTGAAGCCCTGAATGGCCGCATCCCGCTGTTGATCCAGGGCTCGGTACGCAACCTCGACACGGCGGCGGACATCGTGCGGCGCGGCCAGTCCGACCTGGTCGGCCTGGTGCGCGCCCACATCGCCGATCCCGAGATCGTGAAGAAGGCACGCGAGGGCCGGGCCGACGAGACGCGCCGCTGCGTCGGCGCCAACCAGGGCTGCTGGCGCCGCCTGGGGCAGAACGTGAGCTGCACCGTGAATCCGGCGGCCGGGCGCGAACTGCAATTCAGCATCGCGCTGCAGAAGCCCGCGCCCACGGCGAAGAAGGTGCTGGTGATCGGCGGCGGCCCCGGGGGCCTGAAGGCCGCCGACACGGCGGCTGCGCGCGGCCACCAGGTCACGCTGTGGGAACGCGGCGCCCGCCTTGGCGGCCAGGTCCGCCAGGCCGGCCTGCTGCCCGACTACGGCTCCTGGAACTTCCTGGTCGATGACCTCGAAGCCTCGCTGCGCCGGCGCGGCGTCCAGATGCTGGTGAACACCGAGGCGAGCGCCGACGCGGTGGCCGCCTTCGGCGCCGACGAAGTGATCGTCGCCACCGGCGCGCGCTGGCAGACCAGCGGCTTCTCGATGTTCCGTACCGACCGCGATGCGATCCCCGGTGCCGAGCTGCCGCACGTGATCGATCCCCTGGCGGCCCTGGACAACCTCGACGCCTGCGGCAAGCGGGTGCTGGTCGTCGACGACAACGGCGACTACCTGCCGCTGGGCCTGGCGCGCCTGCTGGCGCAGTCCGGCCGCCAAGTCACGGTGATCACCGCCGACGCCATGCTGGGCCGCAAGCTGGAGGCTACCGGCGACTGGCCCTGGCTGATGCCGCGGGTGGCCGCGGCCGGCATCGCATTGCGGTCTTCGACCAGCGTCGAGCGCATCACCCCGGGCCAGGCCACGCTGCGCAGCACCCTGGGCGGACCGACCGAAGCGCTGGCCGCCGACACCGTGGTGCTGGCCATGCTGCGCACCAGCGACGATTCGCTGTATCACCAGTTGAAAGCGCGCGGCCTGCCCGTTCGGCGCATCGGCGATTGCGTGGCGCCACGCGAGGTGGACGATGCGGTGCTGGAGGGCTTTCGCGAAGCCCAGGCCATCGCCTGAGGGATGGTATGACGCAACGCGCGGACGAAATCAAGCCACGCGACGCCGACGAGGCGGTGCTGCTCTCCTACTTCACGCTGTTGATGAAGCGTGACCTCGAGGGCTTCGAGGCCCTGTGGCACGACGATGCGGTGCAGGACATCCCCTTTCTGCCTGAAGGCTTCGGCAAGTTCGTGACCTCCGCCTTCAACGGCAAGGCGGAAATCATGGCGCACTACCGGGCCGCCTTCGCCAACCGGCGCGACCACGTGTTCTGGATCGATGAGACCTGGCGCACCGACAAGCCGGGCTGGCTGATCGTGGAAGCCCATGCGCGCAGCCTGGTGGGTGAGACCGGCAAGGTCTACGAGAACAGCTACGTGTGCTTCTTCGAAGTGCGCGCGGGCAAGCTGGCGCGGCTGAAGGAGTACGTGAACCCGCTGGCGTTCATGAAGGCGTTCCAGGGCGGGTTCGAGGCGCAGCGCTGAGCCCGCCTGCCGGCAGCACGCGGCGCAAGGCCCGGATACGCTGCCAGACCAGCGCCGTGGGGTCGGTCATGGCCATCGCCTGCATGCATCGCTCCAGCCAACCCGTGCGCGACTGCATGCGCTGGATCGCGCGCTCCAGGTCGCGCAACACGGAGGCGCCGTAGGGCCCCTCGGCCTTCGCCACCGCAAGGCGAAGCAGGCGCAGTGAAGGCTGCATCATGGCGAGGTCGATCAGGTCCCGGCTGAAAACGCCGTCGTCCGGCCACCGGTCCGAATTCGCCAGCAGCTTGGTCGTGGCCATGTCCAGGGGTGTCAGCGTCGCGATGCCGGCGACCGTATCGCCCGCGCCGGGCGACTGCAGCGCAATGCGCGCCTCCATCACGATTTCAAGTTTGATGGCCTGGCCATCGACCACCACGCGCGTCCGGATCCCGTACTGGTCGGCGCGCATCTCGCCTGCCTGCGCCAGCGGTTCAGCCCCTGGGCGGGTGATGGCCCGGATACCTTCGACCGCCGTCAAAGCATGGCGCAGTTCCCGGTAGTGCCCGCTATCCGAGACAAGGAAGTCGACGTCGACGGATTCGCGGTACTCGCCGAAGCTGAGCGCAATGGCCGTGCCGCCGCCGAAGAAGCATTGATGTTCGCGCAGCAACTGCCCGTTCAACGCGCCGAGCAAACGGGCGATGCGCTGGTGATGCGGCCGGTCAAACACCCCTATCGCCCCCCAGGGCAAGGCGAAGCGCATCGACGAGATCCCGCTCCTCTGGCGACAGCGTCGCGGGGTCGAGGTGCCGCCAGTTGCGTTCGTAGATGTCCAGGGCTTCGCGTGGCGTCAAGTCCGCGGTGCCATGGACCTGCCAGGCGAGTTCCTTCAATCTCGGGTAGTCCGCAATCCGCACGCGGACCGGGATCCATCCGGTGCGCGAAAGCGCTGCCGCGACGGGCTTGTCGTCTCGCGGCCCCACCCGGACCGCGAGCCCCAAGGCGCCGAAGACGGCCATATAGGAACCCATGGTGACGGACGGCTCCCCTTTCTCGACGCGGTGCAGCGTCACGCGCGAGATGCCCGCCGCTTCGGCAGCGGCGACCGCGCTGATGCGCAGTTCCTTGCGGCGTTGGCGCACCGCCGCACCAATGACGGCGAGCACCTCCGTCGCTTGCGGCGTCAGGGCTGGGCTGTTGGCTGGCATTTGTTTCTCATACTATGCAAAATCGCTGTTTTGTCAATAATGAGAAACTCTTTTGGATGCGACTCCTGGAGTTTTGGAGTTCATCTGGCAGGAACTAGCCATCCAAGTGGATGCTTAGTGTATGATGGCCACATGCCAAGACCCAGCAGCAAGTCCGCCGTCGCCACCCCGAGGCCGGTCGACGAGAAGATCACCATCAACCTGGGCTGCGTCGACCTGGGACAGATCGACCTGCTGGTGCAGGAAGGCTTCTATGCCAACCGCACCGATCTGATCCGTACTGCCGTGCGCAACCAGCTCCAGACGCATGGCGAGGTGGTGCGCCAGGTGGTGTCGCGCAAGACTCTGGTGCTGGGCATACACCACTACACCCGAGCTGATCTGCAAGCCTTGCAGCAAGCCGGAGAGAAGCTCGACATCAGGGTCCTGGGCCTGGCTTCCATCGCGGCTGATGTCACCCCTGAGCTGGCGCTGGCCACCATTGAA
>JAQGMU010000690.1 GCA_028292195.1 Ramlibacter sp.
TCTTCAGTTAAAGCGTAGGAGTGCCCGCCTCCGAACAGGGCATGTAGCGATGGACCGGCTCGCGCACGCGTCCGGCTCGGCCCGCTCGCCGAATCGAGGGACGATTACAGAGAGGGTTCATTAACCAAGTCCACCACCGAGGCCGGATCGCGTCTCGCCCGCCGTGACGAGAAACGAACCTCCTCATGGATCAGCTCCGGGTGCCGCAGGGGGGCGTAGTGGTCCCCTTCCCATTCCAGAACGCGGCAATCGTTAAGCGTATGCAGCTTCCACGAATCGGTTCGCAGAGGATAACTCCACAGGTCATGACGCAGCGATATGGCGGTGATCGGCAGCTCGAGCGGCCGGCTCTGTGTGTACTCGTATCCGGCCATCGCTTCGAGGTCGGCGCGAATTACCGGCAACCGTCGCCGCTGAAACTCGGTATCCTCGCCCAGTCGGCGCGCAAACGGATAGCCGATTACGCGCAGCAACTCGAGGAGCTTATCTGCGGGCAGCTTGTGCGCATTAGGCGCCACATAAAGATGTGGGCCCATAACGCCTGCCGTCACGAGCAAGTCGGGCATGGGCAGACCCTCCTCGCGCAGGCGAAGAGCCAGTTCGTAGGCGATCAGCGCGCCCAGGCAATGTCCGTAGAACATGAACGGTGCCGGCCGCCTGCTCTTCATAAAAGACAACGCTCTATCCACGATTGCCTCTACGCAGCGCAGGTCCCCGTCATCGTCCGCGGGTCGCCACTCCAATCGCTCATAGCTGATATCCGGATCACCGCTTTCCGGCACCGTGAACTCGTCGGCAAGGATTCCTCCTCCGGGAAAGCAGTACACCTGAATCGGCCCTTCTTCGGTTTTGCGGGACTCGTTCTTCACGATGGAAATCAAGGCTGACTCGGGCGGATAGCCAAGCGTGGTCAGGCCCGGCGCGGACCATTCCAGACCGATGGGCGCTGTGCCCGCGAAGGGTTCGTCGATAGTCGCCGCGAGAGTCTGTGAAACGAGGGCAACAACGGTCTCGCGATCGGATTCGACGAAATAATGGTCGCCCCGCAGTTGCGCCAGATTGTATTGACTGCAGGTGTATGGTCCCCAGGCTTTCATGGCCCTAGGCGCCGCGAAGAGATCGTTATCGGCCGCAAGACCCGTGATGGGCGCAAGGAGCGGATTTCGCTTTCTGTAAGAATCTCCGTAATTGGCCACGGCTCTGAAATCGCCGCGCAAGAGCGGATATGTGGTTTTGCGCAGCTCGGGGTCCTCGATCAAAGCGCGCGTTCCGCTGAAACTGATGAGCCTCAGGATCTCCAGAAAACTATCGTCATCCTGCTCATGAACGATCGGTGAATTGTATAAATGCGGCGCCATACATCCTGACGCGAAAATATGTGCCGGTACTTTCTTATGGGCGTCCTGTAAGCGTTGCGCCGTTTCATACATCACGATGGCACCCATGCAATGTCCGAATAGAGCGAACGGCCGATCCAGAAGAGCCAGCATTTCCGGGACTATGGCCTCGGCGAAATATGCGATGTTTTCCGCGCTTTTTTCATCTGCTCGCACGCCACGACCGGGCAGACTGACGGCCACGAGCTCGACCCAGTCAGGCAGCAGCACGACCCAGCTTTTGTAGACCGAGATGCCGCCGCCGGCGTACGGGAAACAGAACAGTCGAATCTTTGCGTTTTCGCGCGGCTCGAATCGTACGAGCCAGGAAGCGGCCGGCTGATTCTCAACACCCGGCGATTCGTCGCGGCTCGCGTCAGCCGTATTGCAATAGTTCAGCGACTCCAGCAATTTGGCGCTCAGGCTGACCACCGAATTGCGGTTCAAGAGCTGCGCGACCGAAAGAGCGAGCCCCAGCGCGTCGAGTCGATTCTTGATCTCGATGTCCATCAGCGAATCGACGCCCAGCGCGGTTAAACTGCGGGTCGTGCTGATTCTTTCAGAATCGGTACGCAGAACCCCGGCCACGACGTCGCGAATCGTATTGCGGCCAAATAGCTCGCGCTCGTCTTCGCTAAGAGCGTCCAGTTTCGCGCGCAGGTTCGCTTCCTCCGCCGACTGCCGGGATTTCGCTTGAGCCGCTTCCCCGGCTGCATTCAGCAACTCGCGCAGCCGGCCTTCCCTCCCGGCCGGATTGAAACGCAGCCAGGTCTCCATATCCATGGGACAGACCGCCGTCTGGACACGACCGCTCAGCAGCAACACCTCCAGCATCTCAAGGCCATGGCTGGAATGTATTGTTTGAAGTCCGTTTCGTTCCAGATTCTGCCGGTAGAAATCCTCGTCGGCTGCCATACCGACGTCCGCGATGACACCCCAGTTGACCGTTAACGCAGGAAGACCGAGGCTGTGCCGATAGTGCGCGAGCGTATCCGTAAAAGCGTTCGCGGCGCAGTAGTTCGCGGAACCCTGGTTGCCGATCAGCGAAGCAATCGAAGAGAAACACATGAAGTAATCGACTGGCGCGCCGAGCGTGTGCCGGTGCAGGTTCCATGCGCCGACGGCTTTGGGAGCGAAAGTGCGGTAATAGCGTTCGGCGTTCATATTCTTGACCAGCGCGTCGTCCAGCACGGCCGCCGCGTGAAACACGCCGGCGAGCGGTCGATGTGCGGGAATACGCGAAAGCACGCGCCTTACATCCTCGCTCGCGCTCAGATCGCACGCCTCGATCTGCACCTCCGCGCCAAGCGCGCGCAGTCGAGCCGCCGCCGCGTCGGCGCCCGGTGTCTTCCCGCCGCGTCGCCCCAGGAGCACGAGGCGACCGGCGCCCCGTTGCGCGAGCCACGCCGCGAGTTGCAGTCCGAAACCGCCAAGTCCGCCGCTTATGAGGTACGAGCGGTCCGCACGAAACGCGATGTTCGCGGTGGGTTGAACTGCAATCCCCGTCGTGGTGGTGTCGATCACGAGCTTGCCGGTATGCGCGGCCGCCGCCATCGCCTGATATGCCTCGGCGACGTTGTCTGCGCCATAGGTGGTCACCGGCAAAGGCCACAGGCGACCGGATGCCATCCGCTCGTAAATGCGTTGGAACAGGCGACCGCACAGGTCCACTTTCTGCGCCAGCATGCGGTCCAGGTCGACCGAATG
>JAQGMU010000510.1 GCA_028292195.1 Ramlibacter sp.
ACGGCCTTCGTGCTGGGCCTGCCCGAGCACAAGGTGCGGGTGATCGCGCCCTACGTCGGCGGCGGCTTCGGCTCCAAGATCTTTCTCTACGCCGAGGACGTGGCGCTGACCTGGGGTGCCAAGCAGTTGAACTGCCCGATCAAGTGGACCTGCGACCGTAGCGAGGCCTTCCTGTGCGACGCCCACGGCCGCGACCACTCCACCCATGCCGAGATGGCGCTGGACAGCCAGGGCAGGTTCCTGGCGCTGCGCGTCCATACCGACGCGAACCTCGGTGCCTACCTCTCCACGTTCTCGACGGCGGTACCGACCATCCTCTACGCCACGCTGCTGGCGGGCCAGTACAAGACGCCGCAGATCCACGTCGAAGTCGATGCCTGGTTCACCAACACCGCGCCGGTCGACGCCTACCGCGGCGCCGGCCGCCCAGAAGCCACCTACATGCTGGAGCGCCTGGTGACGCGCTGCGCCTGGGAGCTCGGCCTGCCGCAGGACGAGATCCGCGAGCGCAACATGATCACGGCCTTCCCCTACCAGACGCCGGTGGCGCTGCAGTACGACACCGGCGACTACGTCGGCGCGCTGCACAAGGCCAATGCGCTGGCCGACGTGAAGAACTTCGAGCAGCGGCGCAAGGCCACCGAAGCCAGGGGCCTGAAGCGCGGCCTGGGCTACAGCAGCTACATCGAGGCCTGCGGCATCGCGCCGTCGAACATTGCCGGTGCGCTGGGCGCGCGGGCCGGCCTGTTCGAGTGCGGCGAGATCCGCGTGCACCCGACCGGCAGCGTGACGGTGTTCACCGGCTCGCACAGCCACGGCCAGGGCCACGAGACCACCTTCGCGCAGGTGGTGGCGGCGCGGCTGGGCATCCCGGTGGAAAACGTCGACGTCGTGCACGGCGACACCGGCCGCGTGCCCTTCGGCATGGGCACCTACGGCTCGCGCTCGATCAGCGTCGGCGGCGCGGCGATCATGAAGGCCCTGGACAAGATCGAGACCAAGGCCAAGAAGATCGCGGCGCACCTGATGGAAGCGGGCGAGGGCGACATCGAGTTCGCCAACGGCGAGTTCCAGATCAAGGGCACCGACAAGAAGGTGACCTTCGGCCAGGTGGCGCTGACGGCCTACGTGCCGCACAACTACCCGCTGGACAAGCTGGAGCCGGGGCTGAACGAGACGGCCTTCTACGACCCGACCAACTTCACCTTCCCGGCCGGCACCTACATCTGCGAGGTGGAGGTCGACCCGGCCACGGGCGTCGTGAAGGTCGACCGCTTCACCGCGGTGGACGACTTCGGCACCATCATCAACCCGATGATCGTCGAGGGCCAGGTGCACGGCGGCCTGGTGCAGGGCATCGGCCAGGCGCTGCTGGAACAGTGCGTGTACGACAAGGACACCGGCCAGTTGCTCACCGGATCCTTCATGGACTACGCGATGCCGCGCGCCGAGGACTTTCCGCAATTCAAGCTGGACACCGTCTGCACGCCCTGCACCCACAACCCGCTGGGCACCAAGGGCTGCGGCGAGGCCGGCGCCATCGGCTCGCCGCCGGCGGTGATCAACGCGGTGCTGGACGCCTTGCAGGGCCTGGGCGTGAAAGACCTCGACATGCCCGCCAGCCCCGGCCGCGTCTGGGAAGCCATCCAGGCGGCCAAGCCCTGAAGCAGGAAGGAAACACCATGTACCAATTCACTTTCGAACGTCCTTCCTCGCTGGCCGACGCCACCCGGCTGGCGGCCAACGGCAACGCCCGCGTGCTGGCCGGCGGACAGACGCTGCTGGCCTCGATGAAGCTGCGGCTGGCCAACCCGGAGCAGCTGATCGACCTGGGCGCGATTCCCGAGCTGGCCGGCATCCGGCGCGAGGGCAACGCGGTGGTCATAGGCGCGATGGCCCGCCACGCCGACGTCGCCGCCAACGCCGAAGTGCGCAGCGCGATTCCGGCGCTGGCGGACCTCGCCGGCGTCATCGGCGACCGCCAGGTCCGCGCCATGGGCACCTTGGGCGGCTCGGTCGCCAACAACGACCCGGCGGCCTGCTATCCGGCGGCGGTGCTGGGGCTCAATGCCACGGTGCAGACCACCCAGCGCAAGATCGCGGCGGACGACTTCTTCCAGGGCTTGTTCACCACCGCGCTGAAGGAGGGCGAGCTGATCACCGCGGTGAGTTTCCCGCTGGCCAAGCGCGCGGCCTACATCAAGTTCCGGCAACCGGCCTCGCGCTTCGCGCTGCTCGGCGTGTTCGTCGCGCAGACCGATTCCGGTGTGCGCGTGGCGGTCACCGGCGGCGGCAACGGCGTGTTCCGGCACAGCGGGCTGGAGCAGGCGCTGGCGAAGAACTTCTCGCCGGATGCGGTGGCTGGGGTGAAGGTCGATCCGTCGACGCTCTCGAGCGATTTGCACGCCAGCGCCGCGTACCGGGCAAATCTGGTGAGCGTGCTGACGCAGCGGGCGGTGGCCAAGGCATTGGGTTAACCTGCCTCCTGACTTGCTCCCTCTCCCTCCGGGGAGAGGGTTGGGGTGAGGGGCGGCGGGCCTACCCTCAGCCCAGCCCTCTCCCGCAAGCGGGAGAGGGAGAAAAACCAATGCACCCATGAGCGCCAGCCCCTTTTCATCGATCGACTTGCTGCAACAGGCCCTGCAGGCCGCCGGCTACTTCGCCGAGCGCCGCCTCGCCACGGCCGTCTTCCTGGCCCTCAAGCTCCAGCGCCCCTTGCTGCTGGAAGGCGAGCCCGGCGTCGGCACGACCGAGCTGGCCAAGGCGCTGGCCGTGGCGCTGCAACGCACCCTGCTGCGCCTGCAGTGCTACGACGGCCTGGAGCTGCGCGAAGCGCTCTACGAGTGGAACTATGCCGCGCAGCTGCTGCACATGCGCGCCGTGGAAGGCAAGGAAAGCGCCGACCAGATCGAGCGCGAGGTCTACCAGGACCGCTACCTGATCCGGCGGCCGCTGCTGCAGGCGCTGCAGGCGCCCGAACCCGGCGCGGTGCTGCTGATCGACGAGGTCGACCGGGCCGATGAGCCCTTCGAGGCCTTCCTGCTGGAATACCTCGGCGAGTACCAGGTCAGCATCCCGGAGATCGGCACGATCAAGGCCCACGCCACGCCGGTCACCATCCTCACCAGCAACCGCACGCGCGAGCTGAACGACGCCGTCAAGCGCCGCTGCCTGTACCACTGGCTGGACTACCCCGAGCGCGAGCGCGAGCTGGCCATCGTGCAGGCCCGGGTGCCGGAAGCGGGCGAGGCGCTCTCGCGCCAGGTCGCCGCCTTCGTCGGGCGCCTGCGCAGCCAGCCCTTCGCCAACGCCTTCCAGCGCGCGCCCGGCATCGCCGAGAGCGTCGAGTGGGCGAAGGCATTGGTGGCGCTGGACACGCTGGCGCTGGACCCGGAGATCGTGGCCGACACCGCCGGCATCCTGTTCAAGCAGCGCGAGGACGTGGCTGCGCTCACGCACGAGCTGGCGGCCGACCTGCTCAAACCCGAGCCGGAAGCGGCCTAGGTCATGGCCATGCTGCTCGGTGATGCCCGCACTGGAAAGCTCGCCGACAACATCGCCGGCTTCGGCCGCGCCTTGCGCCGCGCCGGCCTGCGCGTGGACAGCGCGCGGATCGCGCTGGCGCAGCAGGCCGCGCAGCTGGTCGGCGTGGACGACAAGCAGGACCTGGGCGCGGCGATGGAGGCGGTGCTGGTCAGCCGCGAAGGGGAGCGCGGCGTCTACCGCGAGCTGTTCGACGCCTGGTTCCGCGACCCCGAGGTGGCGCACAAGCTGCTGGCGCAGCTGCTGCCTTCCGCCGAAGGCAAGGCCGAACCGTCCAAGCGGCGGCCGCGGGTGAGCGAGGCACTGGCGCCGCAGCAGCGCTTCGGCAACGCGCCGAAAGCGCCCGACAAGGAGGTGGACTTCGACGCCGCCATGACGGCGAGCGAACGCGCGCTGCTGAAGCACGCCGACTTCAATGCCATGTCGGCGAGCGAGTTTCACCTGGTCGAGCGGCTGGCGCGCGAGGTCACGCTGCCCGTCCCCAGCATGCGCGTGCGCCGCACCCGCCCCGGCACGCGCGGCGCGCAATTGCACTGGGCGCGCACGCTGCGCAGCGCCTCCCACACGGGCGGCGAACTGCTGCTGCTGCGCCGCCTGCAGCGCAACCGCGAGCCGCTGCCGCTGCTGGTGCTGGTCGACGTCTCCGGCTCGATGGAGCGCTACGCCCGGCTGCTGCTCGCCTTCCTGCACGCGGCCACCCGCGCGCACCGCCGGCGCGACGTGTTCGCCTTCGGCACGCACCTGACCGATCTGACGCCGGCCTTCAAGCTGGCCGACACCGACGCCATGCTCGCCGCGGCCAGTACCGCCATCGACGACTTCGCCGGCGGCACCCGGCTGGGCGAATCGCTCGCCACCCTGCGCCAGCAGCACGCGCGCCGGCTGGTGGGGCGGCGCACGCTGGTGCTGGTGATCAGCGACGGCCTGGACACCGGCGAGCCGGAGTTGCTTTCGCGCGAACTGGACTGGCTCACGCACCGCAGCCGGCGCCTGTTGTGGCTCAATCCGCTGCTGCGCTTCGAAGGCTACGCGCCGCTGGCGCGCGGCGCCGCGGTGCTGCACAGTCACGCGCATGCGATGCTGGCGGTGCACAACCTGGCCAAGCTGCAGGACCTGGCCGCCAGCTTGGCGGCCCTGCTGAAGAATTAGAACGAGGGACCCAGAATGGAAATGCAAGGAAGCCGCCGGCTGGCGGTATCGCAACAACAGGCCTGGGACGCGCTGAACGACCCGCAGGTGCTCAAGGCGTGCATCCCCGGCTGCGACAAGGTCGAAGCCACCGGCGACAACCAGTACGCGATCGGCATGGCGGTGAAGATCGGCCCGGTGTCGGCGCGCTTCGCCGGCAAGATCCTGCTTGCCGACGTGCTGCCGCCCAACAGCTACACGCTGAATTTCGAGGGGCAGGGCGGCGCGGCCGGTTTCGGCAAGGGCGCGGCGCAGGTGCACCTGGCGCCGCCGGCCGAGGGCGGCGGCTGCGAGCTGAGCTACACGGCGCAGGCGCAGGTGGGCGGCAAGATCGCGCAGGTCGGCCAGCGGCTGGTCGATGGCGTGGCCAAGGCCATGGCGGAAGATTTCTTCAAGCGCTTCGACGACGAGATGGAACGGCGCCATCCGGAGGCTTACATGGCCCAGGTGGCGCTGCCGCCGACGGCGCCGGGGGAGGCCGGGCGCAAGGGCGTGCCGGTCTGGGCCTGGGTGCTGCTCGGGCTGGCGATCGTCGCGGCGCTGTTCCTGCTGCGCCGCTAGGGACCAACATGGCCCCGTTGCCCGCTTCCCGCATCCGCTCCTGGCGGCGGCGCCTGCTGCTGGCAGGCGCCGGGGCGCTGGTGGCATCGCCCGTGCTGGCGATGGCCCAGCCGGCTTCCTGGCCGGCGCGGCCCATCTCCCTGATCGTGCCCTGGCCGGCGGGCGGCCAGACCGACATCACCATGCGCATCCTGGCCGACCTGGCGGCGCAGTCCCTGGGCCAGTCCATCGTGGTGGAGAACCGGCCGGGCGCCGCCGGCACGCTGGTGGCGCCGGCCCTGCGCGGCGCGGCGCCCGACGGCTACACCATCGGCCAGCTGCCCATCACCATCTACCGCGCGGCGCTGCAGCGCAAGGTGCCCTGGGACCCGCTGCGCGACATCGCGCCGGTGATCCAGATCTCGGGCGTCACCTTCGGCGTCGTGGTGCCGGCCGACAGCGGCTTCCAGAGCTTCGCCGAGCTGCTGGCCTGGGGCCGCGCCCATCCCGGGCGCCTCACCGTAGGCTCCACCGGCATCGGCACCACGGCCCACCTGGCGATGGAGGACGTGCTCTCGCGCGAGGGCGTGAGCTACATCCACGTGCCGTACAAGGGCACGGCCGACCAGATGCTGGCGGTGGCCACGCACACGCTGATGGCGGGCGTCAATTCCAATGGCTTCACGCCCTATGTCGAGACCGGCCGGCTGCGCCTGCTGGCGGTGTTCAACGCGCAGCGCAGCCCGCGCTGGCCGCTGGTGCCGACGCTGCGCGAGCTGGGGCATCCCGAGGCGGTCTACACCTCGCCCTATGGCATAGGCGCGCCGGCGGCGGTGGACCCGGCCATCGTCCGCAGGCTGCACGACGCCTTCCGGCTCGCGCTGTTCGACCCGCGCCACCTGCAGGCGCTGGCCCAGTACGAGCAGGAGCCGGACTACCTGGCCACCGCCGACTACGCCCGCTTCGTGCAGGAGGTGACGGCGCGCGAGCGGCTGCTGCTGGCGCGGCTGGGCCTCGCCGCCCGGGCGGAGTAGCGATGGCCGCGGTCCTCGCCTGCCGCGAAGTCTCCAAGCGCTATGGCCGCACGCAGGCCCTGGACCGGGTCTCGCTGCAGGTCGATGCCGGCGAGATGGTGGCCCTGCTGGGCCCCAACGGCGCCGGCAAGACCACGCTGTTCCAGCTGCTCACCGGGCTGTTCGTGGCCGACAGCGGCAGCGTGGAGGTGCTGGGGGCCGACATGCGGCGCGACCCGGTGCGCGCGCTGGCGCAGCTGGGCGTGGTGTTCCAGCAGCCGGCGCTGGACCTGAACCTGTCGGTGCGGGCCAGCCTGCGCTTCCATGCCGACCTGCATGGCCTGCCGTCAGCGGTATCGCGGCCGCGCATCGACGCATTGCTGGAGCGCTTCGGCCTGGCCCCGGCGGCCGGCGACCTGGGGCGCAACCTGTCCGGCGGCAACCGGCGCAAGGTGGAACTGCTGCGTGCGCTGCTGCACGAGCCGCGCCTGCTGCTGATGGACGAAGCGACGGTGGGCCTGGACCCGGCTTCGCGTGCGCAACTGCTGGCCGAAGTGCTGCAGGCCCGCGCCGAGCGCGGCCTGGGCGTGCTGTGGGCGACGCACCTGGTGGACGAGGCGCAGCGCACGCAACGCGTGGTGGTCCTGCACCGCGGCGTGGTGCGCTGGGACGGCAGCGCCGATGCCCTGTGCGCGGCGCAAGGCCAGCCCACGCTGGAGGCGGCCTTCCTGCAACTGACCGGAGGGGAGAAGAATGCGAAAGCAGCCTGATACGGGTACCGGACGCAGAGGACGCAAAGGTTTCGCGGAGGACGCAGAAAAGGCATTTCAAGGATTCCTGTTGCGATTTCCGCGCAACTTTTGCGTCCTCTGCGTCCGGCTGCTGGTTTTGCTTCCCATCGCGGCCTTCGCCGGCGGCAAGGTTTACGTCTCCTCCGAGAAGGACAACGCCCTGGCCATCGTCGATGCCGCCACGGGCACGCTCACCGGCAGTGCGCTGCTGTGCAAGCGGCCGCGGCACATGCAGCTGGCGCCGGGCGGCCAGCGGCTGCTGGTGGCTTGCAGCGATGAGCACCGGGTGCTGGTGTGGGACATCGCCAGCGGCAAGGCGGTCGAGAAGCTGGACGTCGGCGAAGACCCGGAGATGTTCGACGTGAGCCCGGACGGCAAGATGCTCTACGTGTCGAACGAGGAAGATTCGGCGCTGACCGCGTTTGACCTCGGCACCCGCAAGAAGGCCTTCGAGGTCAAGGTCGGCGGCGAACCGGAAGGCGTGAAGGTCAGCCTGGACGGCAAGCTGGTCTACGTCACCTCCGAGGTCGCGAGCCTGGTCCACGTGATCGACGTGGCCGAGCGCAGGATCGTCAAGAACATTCCCGTCGGCAAGCGGCCGCGCCGCTTCCTGCTCGCCGGCGGCGAACTGTGGGTGAGCAACGAGCTGGATGCCAGCGTCAGCATCATCCGCACCAGCGACCACACCGTGCAGGCCCGCATCGCCTTCCTGCCGCCCGGCATGCGCAGCGAGGACGTGACGCCGGTGGGCATGGCGCTGGCGCCCGACGGCAAGACGGCCTACGTCGGCCTCGGCCGCGCCAATCACGTGGCGGTGGTCGACGTGGCCAGCCGCCAGGTGCGCGGCTACGTGCTGGTCGGCAAGCGGGCCTGGGGCCTCGCGGTGTCGCGCGACGGCAAGCGGCTCTACGTGGCCAACGGCCTGTCGGACGACCTGACGATCGTGGACACCGAAAGCCTCAAGGGCGTGAAGACGCTCAGGGTGGGCCGCGTGCCGCACACCGTGGTGGTCGTCGAATGAGGCTGCGGCTCGCGCTCGCGGCGGTGGCCGGCGCGATAGCCGCCGGCGCGCAGGCGCAGGTGGTGCACACGCTGCCGCCGGTAGAAGTGATCCAGCAGATGCCGCTGCCCGGCTTCGAGATCCCGCGGGCGCTCTACCCCGGCAACGCGCAGCAGGCCGGCGCTGCCGGGATGCGCGAGGCCGGCGCCGGCACGCTGCCCGAGTTCATGAACCGGCGGCTGGTGGGCGTCACCGCCAGCGAGGTGCAGGGCAGCCCGTTCCAGGTGGACATCAGCTACCGTGGCCAGCGCCTGTCGCCGCTGCTCGGCGCGCCGCAAGGGCTGTCGCTGTATCTCGATGGCGTGCGCATGAACCAGCCCTTCGGCGACGTCGTCAGCTGGGACCTGCTGCCGGAAGCCGCGCTGGCCGGACTCGCGCTGGTGCCGGGATCGAATCCGCTGTACGGCCTCAATACGCTCGCCGGCGCCCTGGTGCTGACGACGAAGTCGGGCCGCACCCATCCGGGTACCGAGGCCGAGCTCTCGCTGGGGCAGGACCAGCGCAAGCGGCTGGACTTCGCCCACGGCCAGCGCTGGGCCAGCGGCTGGCACGCCTTCGCGGCCGGCACCGGGTTCGACGAGCCGGGCTGGCGCGACCGCTCGCCGGGGCGCCTGGCCAACCTTTTCCTCAAGGCCGGCCGCACGCAGGGCGACACCGACTGGAGCCTCAGCCTGCTGCAGGCCGGCAGCGAGCTCACCGGCAACGGGCTGGTGAACGAGAGCCTGCTGGCGCTGGACCGCCGCGCCGTCTACACCGCGCCGGACCGCACGCGCAGCCGCGACACGCTGCTCAATTTCCAGGGCAGCCAGGAATTGGCTTCCGACGGCACGCTGGCGCTGCAGGCCTGGTATCGCCGCAGCGGCCGCGATGGCAGCAACGGCGACGTCGCCGACGCGGGCGATGAGGCGCCGGCCCGCTTCCACGACGCCCGCCTGCGCCAGTGGGAAAGCGGCGTCAGCACCCAGTGGACGCGCCGCCGCGGCGCCCTCGGCTTTGCCCTGGGCGCCGAGGCCGCCACCAGCCGCCTGCAGCACGACCAGTACGGCCAGGACGCGCAGTTCGACGCCGGGCGCAACGTGCTGCCGGAGCCCGGTTCGCAGCAGGTGCATGAAGTGGCGCTGCGCGGGCGCAGCACGCGGGCGTCGCTGTTCGCCTCCGGCCTGCTCGCGCTGTCGCCGCACACCCAGCTGAGCCCTTCGCTGCGCTGGAACGGCGTGCGCGTCGCCAACACGCTCGGCCAGCCGGCGCCGGCCGGCACCGAGGAGTTCCGCTACGGCGCGCTCAACCCGGCGCTGGGCCTGACGCACGCGGCCACCGACACGCTGACCCTGTTCGCCAGCGCCGGCCAGGGCAACCGCGTGCCCACCGCGCTGGAACTCGGTTGCGCCGACCCGGCCCGGCCGTGCGTGCTGCCGACCGGCCTGCAGGCCGATCCCTTCCTGCGCCAGGTGGTGAGCCGCACGCTCGAGGCGGGTGTGCGCGGGCAGGGCGCGGGCGTGCAGTGGTCGGCCGCGCTGTTTCGCACCGTCAATCGCGACGACATCGTGTTCGCGCGCTCCGGCGTCTCGCAGGCGGGCTACTTCACCAACGTGGACCGCACGCGCCGGCGGGGGCTGGAGCTCGCGGCCCAGGGCCGGCAGGGCCGGTGGGACTGGCACCTGGGCTACACCGCGCTCGCCGCCACCTACCAGGCCACCGGCGTGTTGCCGGGGCCGCTCAGCACCGTGGCGCAGCCCAACGCCTTCCAGCCCGGCACCCGCATCGCCGGACTGCCGCGCCAGGTGCTGAAGCTGGCCGCCGACTGGCAGGCGCTGCCCGAACTGAAGCTGGGCGCCGACCTGCTGGCGCAATCGTCGCAGGGGGTGGCCGGCAACGAAAGCGGCAACCGGCCGGAGTTGGGGAGCCTGGCCGGCTACGCGCTGCTGCACGCGCGGGCCACCTGGCGCTTGGGCCCGCGCTGGCAGGCATACCTGCGCATCAACAACCTGTTCGATCGCCGCTACGCTTCCGCCGCCGCCGGCAACCTGGACCTGTTCCCGGGCGGCCAGGCGCTGGCGCCGGGCGCCGAGCCGCAGGCCGCGCGCTTTCTCGCGCCCGGCGCGCCGCGCTACGCGCTGATCGGAGTCCGCTATGCCTGGGAGCCGTGAGATGGGCCTGACGCGCCGCACCGCCATGCTGGCCACACTCGCTTGCGGCAGCGCCTGGGCGCAGCCGGCGCGCAGCTTCCAGCTCGGGCTGCTGTCGCAAGCCGACGACGAGCGCTACGCGCCTGAGGTGCTGCAGAAGGGCTATCCCGATGCGCCGGGCGGACGCTCGGAGCCGGCCGCGCAGATCGCCTTGAACGACAGCGCCTTCACCTTGCAGGCGGCCGGCTGGGCGCCGGCCCGCCTGCTTGCCGTGGCGGCCGCCAGCGCGGCAGCCCTGCCGGCCGCCTTGCAGCAGTTGCTGCAGCAGGGTGCGCAGCACATCGTGCTGGAACTGCCCGCCGCCGGCGTCGCCGCCGTCGCCGCGGCGGCGAAGGGCAAGGAGGTGATCCTGTTCAACGCCGCCGCGCCGGACGACGCCCTGCGGGCCGCCCAGTGCGCGCCGCAACTGCTGCACACGCTGCCCAGCGACGCCATGCGGATGGACGCCATCGCGCAGTTGCTGGTCGCGCGCAAGTGGGCCAGGCCATTGGTGCTGTATGGCATGACGCCGGCCGACCGTCCGCTGCTGGCCGCCTGGCAGCGCAGCGCCAGGCGCTTCGGCATCAAGCCGGTCGTCGAGCGCGCCTTCAAGCTGTCCAACGATCCGCGCGAGCGCGACCTGGGCAACGTGCGCCTGCTCACGTCCGACCGCGACTACGACGCGGTGGTGGTGCTGGATGCGCAGGGCGAGTTCGCCCGCGACCTGCCGTTTCGCACCGTGCTGCCGCGGCTGGTCCTGGGCAGCAACGGCCTGACCGCGCAGGCCTGGAGCCCCTTCTACGAACGCAATGGCGCGCCGCAGCTGAGCCGCCGCTTCCTGCGCAAGGCCGGCCGGCCCATGGGCAGCTACGACTGGGCGACCTGGATGGCGGCGCGCTCGGCCGCCGAAGTCGCCAGCGCCTACATCAAGGCCGGCATCGCGCAGCAGCTGCAGGCGCTCAGGCAGGGCAGCGTCGCCCTGGACGGCTACAAGGGCCAGCGCCTTACCTTCCGTGCCTGGGACGGCCAGCTGCGCCAGCCGCTGCTGCTGGCGCACGGCGACGGCATCGCCGACATCGCGCCGCTGGAGGGCTTCCTGCATCCGCGCACCACGCTCGATACGCTCGGCTACGACGCGCCCGAGACCGGGTGCAAGACACCATGAGGACCGCGCACGCGCTGCGCGCACTGCGGGCCGTCGCCGGCCGCGAGATGAACAGCTTCGTCCGCCAGCCCGGTCGCCTGGCTTCGGCGCTGGTGCGGCCGCTGCTGTGGCTGCTGGTGTTCGCGGCGGGCTTCCAGAACGTGTTCGGCGTCGCCATCGCCCCGCCCTACGAAACCTACATCGAGTACCGGGTCTACCTGCTGCCGGGGCTGCTTGGCATGGTGGCCTTGTTCAACGGCATGCAGAGCTCGCTGGCGATGGTCTACGACCGCGAGATGGGCGTGATGCGCCTGTTGCTCACCGCACCGTTGCCGCGCTGGTGGATCCGGGCCTGCAAGCTGCTGGGCGGGGCCACGCTGTCGCTGGCGCAGATGCTGGCCTTCCTGCTGGCCGCCTGGGCCTTCGGCATCGAACTCATGCCGGTCTACGCGCTGGCGGCGTTGCCGGTGTACCTGCTGGCCGCCCTGATGCTGGGCGCGCTGGGGCTGGTGCTGTCGGTCTACGTGCGCCAGCTGGAGAACTTCGCCGGCACCATGAACTTCGTGATCTTCCCGATGTTCTTCCTGTCCACCGCGCTCTATCCGCTGTGGAAGCTGCAGGAGTCGGGCGCCTGGATCGTGCACGCCGTCGCCCGCTTCAACCCGTTCACCCACGCGGTGGAGGCGATGCGCTTCGCGCTCTATGGCCAGGCGCTGTGGCCCAGCCTCGCCGTGGTGGCCGCCTGCGGCCTGGCCTTCTTCGGCCTCGCGCTATGGGGCTACGATCCACAGCGCGGGGCGCCGCGGCGCGGGCCTGGCGGCCCGCCAGGAGGATCTCCATGAAAAACGGTGTGATGCTGATGACGGCGCTCAGCGTGCTGGAAGCCGCGGCGCAACCGGCGGCGCGCGAGATCACGCTGCGGCCGGTGGTGGTGACACCCACCCCGGGCCTGGCGCAGGCTGCCTTCGACACGCCGGCCTCGGTCGACGTCATCGACGGCGCCGCCCTCCACGACGGGCAGTTGCAGGTGAACCTGTCCGAATCGCTGGCGCGGGTGCCCGGCGTGGTGGCGCTGAACCGGCAGAACTACGCCCAGGACCTGCAGATTTCCGTGCGCGGCTTCGGCGCCCGTTCCACCTTCGGCGTGCGCGGCCTGCGGATGTACGTCGACGGCATTCCGGCGACGGCGCCCGACGGCCAGGGCCAGGTCTCGCATTTCGACCTGGCTTCGGCCGGCCGCATCGAAGTGCTGCGCGGCCCGTTCTCGTCCCTCTACGGCAACTCCTCCGGCGGCGTGATCGCGCTGTTCACCGCCGACGGCGGGCCGGGCAACACCGCGGAGGCCGGCGCCGCCTTCGGCAGCGACGGCGTGCGGCGGGTCAATGCGCAGGTCGGCGGCGAGCAGGGCGAATGGAACTGGCGTTTCGACGTCATGCGCTTTGAAACCGACGGCTTCCGCGACCACAGCGCGGCCCAGCGCACCGGCTTCAACGGCAAGGTCAATTACAAGCCCTCGGCCGACACCAAGCTGACCGTGGTGCTCAATAGCGTCGACATGCCCGACGTGCAGGACCCGCTGGGGCTGACGCGCTCGGAGATGGAGGCCAATCCGCGCCAGGCCAGCCCGGCGGCGCTGCAGTTCAACACCCGCAAGTCGGTCGACCAGCTGCAGCTGGGCGCGATCCTCGAACATCACTTCACGGCGGCCGACACCGCGAAGCTGACCGCCTGGAGCGGCCAGCGCAGCACCGAGCAGTTCCAGGCCATCCCGGCGGCGACGCAGCTGCCGCCCACCAGCCCGGGCGGCGTGATCGCGCTGAATCGCGACTACCGCGGCCTGGACGCGCAGTGGACGCACAAGACCCGCCTGGGCGGCGCGCCGTTCACGCTCACCGGCGGCATCGCCACCGAGGAACTGCAGGAGGCGCGCAAGGGCTACCAGAACTTCGTCGGCCCGCAACTCGGCGTGCTGGGCGCGCTGCGGCGCGACGAGGACAACCGGGTGCGCAGCTTCGACCAGTACCTGCAGGGCATCTGGAGCGGCGAGCGCTTCAGCCTCACGGCCGGCGTGCGCCACTCGCGCGTGAGCTTCGACTCCAGCGACCACTACATCGCCCCCGGCAACGGCAACGACAGCGGCTCCGTGAGCTACCAGGCGACGACGCCGGTGCTGGGCGCCGTCTGGCACGTGAGCGACATCCTCAACCTCTATGCGGCCGTCGGCAAGGGCTTCGAGACGCCGACCTTCAACGAGCTGGCCTACCGCCCCGGCGGGCCGGGCCTGAACTTCAACCTGCGCGCCGCCGACAGCCGCCAGTGGGAGCTGGGCGTGAAGGCCGAGCCGCTGGAGCGCTGGCGCGTCAACGTGGCGCTGTTCCAGGCCCGCACCAGCGACGAGATCGCGGTGCTGAGCAACACCGGCGGCCGCAGCACCTTCCAGAACGCCGGCGACACGCTGCGGCGGGGCGTGGAAGCGTCGCTGAACGGGAAGATCTCGGACCGCTGGTCGCTGCTGGCCGTCGGCAGCTGGCTGGACGCCACCTATTCCTCGGCCTTCCTCACCTGCGTGACCGCGCCCTGCGCCGCACCCAACACGCCGGTGCCGGCCGGCAGCCTCATCCCCGGCATTCCCCGCACCAGCGCCTTCGTGGAACTGGCCTGGCGCCACCGCGGGCTGGAGGCGGCGCTGGAGTTCCGCCACGTCGGCAGGATCGCCGTGGACGACCGCAACACCGACTTCGCGCCCCAGGCCAACCTGTGGAACCTGCGGCTGGGCGCGTCGCAGCAATGGGCCCGTTGGACCGTGCGGGAATTCGTCCGGGTCGACAATGTGCTGGACCGGGCCTATGCAGGCTCGGTGATCGTCAATGAAGGCAACCGCCGGTTCTTCGAGCCGGCGCCCGGGCGGACCTGGCTGGTCGGCCTGAATGCCGCGTACGCGTTCTGACCGGGAGCGAAAGGAAGGCCATGGAAAACCTCGACGTGACGGTGTTGCGCACGCTGCGTGACTGGCGTGCCGGCGGCAAGCGGGCGCTGCTGGCCACGGTGGTGCGCACCTGGGGCTCGTCGCCGCGGCCGGTGGGCTCGATCATGGCGCTGGCCGAGGACGGCGCCGTGGTCGGCTCCGTCAGCGGCGGCTGCATCGAGGACGACCTGATCTATCGCCACACCCAGGCCTATGCCCAAAAGGAGGCCGGCCACCGGATCCCGTCGGGTCCGCCCGGCTTCGTCAAGTACGGGGTGACGGCCGACGAGGCGCACCGCTTCGGCCTGCCCTGCGGCGGCACGCTGGAACTGCTGCTGGAATACGACCCTGACCTGGCCGCGCTGGACACGCTGGTGCGCGCGCTGGAGGCCGGCCGCCTGATGCGGCGCAGCGTCCGGCTGGCCGACGGCGCGGTGACGCTGGCTGACGCACCGGCGCCGCAGGAGCTGAGCCTGCAGGACGGCCTGCTGGTCAACCTGTTCGGCCCCGAATACCGCATGCTGCTGATAGGCGCCGGCCAGCTGACCGAATACCTGGCGACCATGGCGCTGTTCAGCGGCTTCGCCGTGACGGTGTGCGACCCCCGCGAGGAATACCGCGGCGCCTGGAGCGTGGCCGGCGCCACCGTGGTGAGCGAGATGCCCGACGACGTGGTGATGTCGTTCAAGCCGGACCGCCGAAGCTGCGTCGTCGCGCTGACGCACGACCCCAAGCTCGATGACCTGGCGCTGATGGAGGCGCTGAAAACCGAGGCCTTCTACGTCGGCGCCATCGGCAGCCGCCGCAACAACGAGGCGCGGCACCAGCGCATGATCGAGCACTTCGGCCTTTCCGCCGCCGACCTGCAGCGCCTGCGCGGCCCGATCGGCGTCTACATCGGCAGCAAGACCCCGCCCGAGATCGCGGTCAGCATCATGGCCGAGATCCTCGCGGTGAAGAACGGCGTGACCTTGCCGCGCGACATGGAAGTGGCACAGGCGAAAAACCTGAGGGCGGTGCAGGCGAACGATCCGGGCGTGCAGGTCTGCGCGGTGCGGTGATGTAGGGTGGGTTCGCGAAGCGACCCCACCACTTCCGCGTTGTTGGGGTGCCTGCGGCAACCCAACCTACAGGGGTCGGCCGTCCCTCCGACGCGCGCCGTGACAAAGTGCCGCTACATTGGTCCGCTCATGAAAGAGGAAGCCCTCGAACTCCCCACCGCCGCCGGCAAGCTCAGCGGCACCCTGGCCCTGCCGGACCTGGCGCCGCCGTGGGACCTGGTGCTGCTGATCGGCGGGGCCGGCCCCACCGACCGCGACGGAACCAGCCTGCTGGCCGACCAGGGCAGCGTGCCGATGAAGCAACTGGCCCATACGCTGGCCAAGGCGGGCATCGGCTCGCTGCGCTACGACAAACGCGGCGTCGGCGCCAGCGTCCATCCGGGGTTGCGCGAGGAGGACCTGCGCTTTCGCCACCTGGTGGATGATGCGGTCGCGCTGCTGCAGCACCTGGACGCCGACGTCCGCTGGCGCGCGCCGGTGTTGCTCGGGCATAGCGAGGGCGCCCTGATCGCCGCCCTGGCTGCGCGTGACAGCGCCGCCCGGGCCGTGGCCTATGTTGCCGGCGCGGGCGAGAAGGCGTCCGACCTGATGCGTGCCCAGTTGCTGGGACGCCTGCCGGAGATCCTTGAACTGCCGGCGCTGGCCATGTTGGAGCTGCTGGAAGCCGAGCACGTGGTGGAAGACCCGCCGGAAGCGCTCACGCTCCTGTTCCGGCCCACGGTGCAGCCCTACCTGATCTCCTGGTTCCGCTACGACCCGGCCGAGGTTCTGGAAGACCTGGAGTTGCCCCTGCTGCTGGTGCATGGCACGGCCGATCCCCAAGCCGCATCGGGTGCGCAAAGGCTGCGGGCGGCGCGGCCCGATGCCCGGCTGCTGCTGGTGGAAGGCATGGACCATGCCCTGGCGATCGGCGGCGACGCCGAGGGCGGCGTGCGCCACGTGGCGGCGGCGGTGGCCGCGCTGGTGCTCAGTGTGCAGGTCGAGGCGGCGTAAGCAGCCGCGGTTCGCCTCCGGGCTCAGCACGGCCCTGCTACTTCTCCTTGCCCATCACCATGTCCGGCAGGATCGTCACGATCTGCGGGAACACCGTGATCAGCACGATGCAGACCACCAGGCACATGAAGAAGGGGATGGCGGCACGGGCGATCGTGTTGCTGTCCTTGCCGGTCATGTTCTGCAGCACGAACAGGTTGAAGCCCACCGGCGGCGTCACTTCGGCGATCTCGACCAGCAGCACGATGAAGATGCCGAACCACACCAGGTCGAAGCCGGCCTTCTGGATCATCGGCAGCACCACCGCGCTGGTCAGCACGATCATGCTGATGCCGTCGAGCGCCGTGCCCAGCACCAGGTAGACGCCGGTCAGCACCGCGATCAGCGCGTAGGGCGACAGGTGCATCGCGTTGACCCACTCGGCCAGCTCGCGCGGGATGCCGGTGAAGGCCATGGTCTTGGTCAGGAACGCCGCCCCGGCCAGGATGAACATGATCATGCAGCTGCTGCGGGTGGTGCCCATCAGGCCTTCCCAGAACGTGGACCAGGTCAGCGACTTGCTCCACCAGGCCAGCGCCAGCGAACCGGCCACGCCGTAGGCCGCGCATTCGGTGGCCGTGGCCCAGCCCGCGATCAGCACCCAGACGATGAAGATGATCAGCGCGCCGCAGGGGATCAGGTTGCCCGACAGCCGGATCTTCTCGCGCAGGCTGGTGGGCGGATCGGCCGCCGGCACCTGGTCCGGGTTGCGCAGGCTCCACCAGATGATGTAGCCGGAGAACAGCCCCATCAGCAGGAAGCCGGGCAGGAAGCCGGCCAGGAAGATGCGGATGATGGAGGCATCGGCCGCCACCGCGTAGACCACCATGGTGATCGAGGGCGGGATCAGGATGCCCAGCGTGCCGGCGGTGGCCAGCGAGCCGAGCGCGATCTTCTCGCTGTAGCCGCGCTTCAGCAGCTCCGGCAGCGCCACCTTGGAGATGGTCGCGCAGGTGGCGGCGGAGGAGCCCGAGACCGAGCCGAAGATGCCGCAACCGAGGATCGTGGTGTGCATCAGGCGGCCGGGGATGCGGTTCAACCAGGGCCGCAGGCCTTCGAACATCTCCTCGGAGAGCTTGCTGCGAAACAGGATCTCGCCCATCCAGATGAAGAGGGGCAGCGCCGCCAGCTCCCACGAGGCGTTCGATTCCCAGAACGAGGAGAACAGGTTGTTGCCGGGTGAGGTGGTCGTGAAGAAGGCCTGCCCGACCCAGCCGCAGATGGCGAGGGTCATGGCGATCCAGACGCCGCCGGCGAGCAGCAGCATCATGACCAGCAGCAGCAGGCCGCCGATGAGGAGAATGTCCATGCGTTGTTCTGGTCTTCAGACGTCGGAGGAGAAGTCGCCCTTGGCGTGGCGTTCTTCCACCGCGGCCACGTAGCTCGGCTTGGCCCCGCGCACCACCAGCACCAGTTCGTCGACCACCGCCACCAGCAGCAGCAGCGAGCCGAAGGCGAAGCTGGCCTGCGGGATCCAGATGGGAATGGGCAGCAGGCCCTGCGCCACCTCGTTGAACATGAAGCTCTCGTAGGTGAACTTGTTGGCCCAGTAAGCGAGGTAGGCGATGCTGACCGTTCCTATGGCCAGCACCACGATCTCGAGCCGGTGCCGCGCCCTCTCCGGCAGGTGCTCCAGCAGCAGCGTCACGCGCACGAAGTCGCCGTGCTTGAAGGCGTGGGCCATGGCGAAGAACGAAGCGGCGGCGCAGAACCAGGCCACGACGTCGTTGACGGCGCCGGTGCGCACGCCGAATTCACGCAGCACGCTTTGCGCGACCATCAGCACGCAGATCAGCAACACGAAAACGGCGCCCAAGGCGCCGGATGCGTAGTAGAGGCGGTCGAGGAACCGGCGCAAGGATTACTTCTTGCCGAAGCCGCTGATGATGGCGGCGCCGTCGGCGCCGGCCTTCTTCTGCCAGTCGGCCAGCATGATGCCGCCCACCTGCCGCATGTCGGCCACCAGCTTGGGCGAGGGCTTCATGATCTTCATGCCCTTGTCGGTCAGGGCCTTCTTGTACCACTCGTTCTTTTCTTCCGACAGGGCCCAGCCGCGCTTCTCGGCTTCGGCGGCGGCCTTCAGCACGGCCTCCTGCGTAGTCTTGTCGAGGGCGTCGAAGGCCTTCTGGTTCACGATCACCGCGTTCTTCGGCAACCAGGCCTGGGTGTCGTACCAGTACTTGATGCTCTCGTAGGTCTTGGAGTCGTAGCCGGTGGAGCCTGAGCTCATGTAGCTGTTGACGACGCCGGTGGCCAGGGCCTGCGACAGTTCGGCGGCCTGGATGGTCACCGGCTGCGCCCCGATCAACTCGGCGATCTTGGCGGTGGCCGGGCTGTAGGCGCGCCACTTCAGGCCGCGCATGTCGGCCACCGAGGTGATTTCCTTGTTGACGTAGATGCCCTGCGGCGGCCAGGCCACCGTGTACAGCAGCTTCATGCCCTGCGCGCCCAGCAGCTTGTCCAGCACCGGCTTCTGCGCCGCCGCCAGCTTCTTCGCGTCGGCGTAGCTGGCCGCCAGGAACGGGATGCCGTCGGCGCCGTACACCGGGTTCTCGTTCTCGAAGTTCGCCAGCAGCACTTCGCCGATGGGCGCCTGGCCGCCCTGCACCGCGCGCTTGATCTCATTGGCCTTGAACAGCGAAGCGTTGGCGTGCACCTGGATCTTCAGCTTGCCGCCCGAGGCCTTGTCGACGTCGCTGGCGAACTGGTTCAGGTTCTCGGTGTGGAAGTTGG